>NZ_JASCPN010000035.1:0-54873 GCF_029960155.1 Pseudomonas sp. PS01300
GACTCGCTTCGATCTCTCGTAGCGGGAGGCGAATTCTACAGCGTTACAACCTGCTGTCAACCACCTTTTTCACCGCTGCCGATCTTTCGATCGAAGCACCTCCAGCCTGACCTGAAACGTCCAACTCATTGATATTCAAGGAGTTTTTCGTTCCGACTGCGCCGGAAGTGGGGCGAATTATAGAGAGATTAAATTGTGCGTCAAGGGTTTATTTCAAAATAACCTCGGCACATAGGGTCAGCATGAGCATTTCAAGACTGAAGCGTCTTTTTCAGGTAGTAGCGCTGATAACCAGGCGGGCAATCCTCCAGCATCCCCATGATGTGGTATCCCTGCTTCTGGTAGAAGTCAGGGGCCTGGAAGCTATAGGTATAAAGAAACAAACCGGTGCAGCCCCGCGCCCGCGCCTCCTCTTCGGCTCGCATCAGCAGTTCGCTGCCCAACCCATGACCGCGTGCGGCATCGCTCAACCAGAAGTAGTCGATATAGAGCCAACCCATTGCGAAATGACCGAACAGCCCACCTCTCACCTGGCCCCCGCCATCGCGGGCATACAGCTGGAAATCTTCATAGGTGTAAGGGCCGATCTGTTCGATGTTGAAGCGGCGCAGCCCTTCACGCACCACTGCCATGGCATCGGCGTCAGCGCCCAGGGTGAATCGGTAAGGGGCATCTGTCATAAGCTCTCCTGTGCGGCATTGGACTACATGAGTACGCTGCGAGCCTGCAGGCGCCGGCTCGCAGCGGATGTTAAATCGGAATTCGGGCTCACAGGTAGAAGGAGGCTCGCCAGGGGGCAGCACGAACGTCAGCCAAGGTAGCGAATCATGCGCAGAAACGAGGAGGGATGGATGGAGCAGAAGAAGAGAAGGTAAAGCGCAGGAAGCAGCCAGCCCTCGAACGAAGGATGGTGTCCCAGGCAGGGTTCGAACCTGCAACCTTCCCCTTAGGAGGGGGATGCTCTATCCAATTGAGCTACTGAGACATGCGTCTGGCGTACATGGCCCGCCATACGGAACGGCGAGCATGTTACCCAGCGAGCCAGGATTTGTCATGTCGTCTCTGCGCTTTTTACCAGTAGGTGGTTTCCAGCCTCAGGCACGTACGCCTGCCTCCTGCAAAACCATCAGCAGGCGGCGCACTGCATCGTCAAGACTGGTCGAGTTGTCCACCCGCCGGACCCGATCATCAACCTGTGTCATGGACTGTTGGTTGCGCGCCATTCGCTGCTCGATCTCGTGCTGCCCCTCCCTGCCCCGTTGAAGCAATCGCCCGCGCAATACCTGCGGATTCACACAAAGCAATATGGGCAACAGGTCCGGGTACTTCGCCTGCGCCACCGGCAGGTGCGCGCGCGACCCGTTGACCATCACGTGCCAGCCTTCGGCAAGCCACGCATCTATATAAGCAGGAACCCCATAAGCCAACCCATTGGCGCGCCACTGCAGGGCAAATTCGCCACGGTCAGCCATCTGCTCGAACTGCTGGACCGATACGGCGACTGCGTCCTCCCCCACCGCCTCGGCGGAGCGAGTGATGACACGCTTAGGAATGCGCACCTGGCTTGCCAGCAAAAGCTCACGCGCCGCATCCAGAAGACTGTCCTTGCCGGCACCGGACGGCCCCATCAAATAGATCACCCTGCCCGCCCCCGCCAAGGGAACGTCGCTTGCGTCATACTGCATAGCCACTATGCTCAGAGAAAGGAAAGCTCGCGCATTTTAGGCGCATTGCACGGTCTTTGCGCCTTTGCCGGTGATGAAAAGTCGAGCCGCCGAGGTGGCCAGGCCGAGCGCCAAATGAAAACTTTTCAAACCAGTGCGCATTTCTGATAATTGGTACTGGCATAACGCCTTTACCCAGTTCAATATTTGTCACAGAATTGACGCCAAGGAACTGGCGACACTGAGGCATGATGAAGACCTCATTCGTACTCCAGGTTGAACATTTTGTCTTAACGATGGTCGTAACACTCATCGTGCGGCCGATTTCGAGAACCGCTTCCCCCTGAACTAAACCGGTCAATTATATGCGCCCAATGAAACAGGCTATCTACTCAAGCCGCACCGCTGACAAATTTGTCGTCCGCCTGCCAGACGGAATGCGTGAGCGCATTGCCGAGGTTGCGCGTAACCACCACCGCAGCATGAACTCCGAGATCATTGCACGCCTGGAGCAGAGCCTTATTCAGGAAGGTGCACTGGGCGACGAGCTGAGCATGCGCCTGGACAGCCCAGAGCTGTCACTGCACGAACGTGAACTGCTGCAACGCTTCCGCCAGCTGTCCCATCGCCAGCAAAATGCTCTGGTCGCACTGATCGCCCATGACGTCGAGATGGCCGCAGACGCTTCCTGATTCCACCCACGCATAAAAAAGCCAGCTTTCGCTGGCTTTTTTTATGCCTTGCCTTTTTACAGCAAGAAGATCGTAGCAAGGCCCAGGAAGATGAAGAACCCGCCACTGTCGGTCATGGCAGTGATCATCACACTTGCGCCCATCGCAGGATCGCGCCCCATTCGGGCAAGCGTCATCGGGATAAGAACGCCCATCAGGGCCGCCAACAGCAGGTTCAGGGTCATCGCCGCAGTCATCACTACCCCCAGCGACCAGCTGCCATAGAGCAGGTAGGCCACAACGCCGATCACGCCCCCCCACACCAGGCCATTGATCAAGGCCACCGCAAGCTCCTTGCGCATCAATCGCGCAGTATTGCCCGGGCTGACCTGATCGAGCGCCATGGCACGTACGATCATGGTAATGGTC
Organism: Pseudomonas sp. PS01300; assembly: GCF_029960155.1. Taxonomy (NCBI): domain Bacteria; kingdom Pseudomonadati; phylum Pseudomonadota; class Gammaproteobacteria; order Pseudomonadales; family Pseudomonadaceae; genus Pseudomonas; species Pseudomonas sp. PS01300. The sequence continues at coordinate 2,765 of NZ_JASCPN010000035.1, forward strand.
TGGTTGCCGGAGTTGCCCCCGATACCGGCCACGATGGGCATCAGTGCAGCCAACGCCACCAGCTTCTCGATCGACCCCTCGAACAGGCCGATCACTCGCGAAGCGACAAAGGCCGTGATCAGGTTGATTGCCAGCCATGCCCAACGGTTGCGAAGCGAACGCCAGACCGAGGCGAAGATGTCTTCCTCCTCACGCAGACCCGCCATGTTGAGGACTTCGTTCTCGCTTTCCTCACGGATCAGGTCGACCATTTCGTCGATGGTCAAACGGCCGATCAGGCGATCGCTCTTGTCCACCACCGGTGCCGAAATCAGGTCATAGCGCTCAAAGGCCTGTGCCGCATCGTAGGCGTCTTCATCGGGATGAAAACTCACCGGGTCACTGGCCATCACCTCGGCAACCTGCTTGTCGGGGTCGTTCACCAGCAGCCGCTTGATGGGCAGCACACCCTTGAGCTTGCCGTCGTAATCGACCACGAACAGTTTGTCGGTATGGCTTGGCAGCTCCTTGAGCCGGCGCAGGTAACGCAACACCACCTCAAGGCTGACGTCCTCGCGGATGGTCACCATCTCGAAGTCCATCAAGGCACCGACCTGGTCCTCGTCATAGCTCAACGCGGAGCGTACGCGCTCACGCTGCTGGGCATCGAGGGTTTCCATCAGCTCATGCACGACGTCGCGCGGCAGCTCCGGCGCAAGGTCGGCCAGCTCGTCGGCGTCCATCTCCTTGGCAGCGGCAAGCAGCTCGTGATCGTCCATGTCGGCGATCAGGGTTTCCCGAACCGAATCGGATACCTCGAGCAGGATGTCACCATCACGCTCGGCCTTGACCAGTTGCCAGACCGTCAGACGATCATCCAGCGGCAGGGCTTCGAGAATGTAGGCAACGTCAGCGGAGTGCAGATCATCGAGCTTGCGTTGCAGCTCGACCAGATTCTGGCGGTGTACGAGATTTTCGACCCGATCGTTATGGTGCCCTTCCTGACGATGTGTCAGGTCTTCGACCACTCGTTGGCGCTGCAGCAATTCGACCACCTGGGCCAGGCGATCCTGCAGGCTTTCTTGCGATTTTTTTACTTCACTTTCGGTCATACGCGTACTCCACTCCCAGCAGCGGAGCACGCCAGGAGAATCAATCAGTCAGATCGTGATTGGCAAAACAAGCTATTGAGTAACTACTGGGTAAGTCCATGGTGGTATTCCACAAGCCCCGGCGGAGCTGACGGGCGCAATCATACACGGCTTGGGCTGCTCGGGCTGAAAATATTGGCCAGAACAATCGCTTGCGAGATAAAGCTGTGACAACGTCCAGCTCTGACAGTGCGACGGCTGGCACACCCCAAAGAACACATTGAAGACGCAAAAGTTAGCAGAGGCCGGTAAACGCATCGATGACAGTTTATTCATCGCGCCTTACGGAAAAGTGAAAAGCCGAAAAGCAGAAGGCCCGCTTAAAAGCGGGCCTTCTGTTGTATGGTGCACTCGACAGGATTCGAACCTGTGACCGCTCGGTTCGTAGCCGAGTACTCTATCCAGCTGAGCTACGAGTGCAGGGTTGGCGCTTGATAGACCAGATCACCTCTGGTTGAAGCTGAAACAACTTCCAGACTGGAAACTGCTTCGTCGTATGGTGCACTCGACAGGATTCGAACCTGTGACCGCTCGGTTCGTAGCCGAGTACTCTATCCAGCTGAGCTACGAGTGCAGGGTTGGTACTTGATGGACCAGATCACCTCTGGTTGAAACTGAGGCAACTTCCAGACTGGAAACTACTTCGTCGTATGGTGCACTCGACAGGATTCGAACCTGTGACCGCTCGGTTCGTAGCCGAGTACTCTATCCAGCTGAGCTACGAGTGCATTTGTTGCCGCGCATTATAGACCGCTTAATCGATTTGCCAACCACTTTTTCGTTTAATTTCAACTACTTAGCGATTCAAGCAAGATTACAGCGCCCTACATGAATAATGGCGGAGAAGGGGGGATTCGAACCCCCGATACCCTTGTGAGGTATACTCCCTTAGCAGGGGAGCGCCTTCGGCCACTCGGCCACCTCTCCGCAACACGGGGCGTATAATAACCAGAGCCTTCCCCGTTTGCAAACCCTTTTTTGAAAAAATATCGATAAAAATTAATGGGTTGGTTCTTCGTCCTTCTCTTTCTTGATCCGCAGGTAGATTTCCTCACGGTGCACGGCCACTTCCTTGGGCGCGTTCACCCCAATCCGTACCTGGTTTCCTTTGACGCCGAGCACGGTCACGGTGATTTCGCCGTCGCCAATTATCAGGCTCTCTGCGCACCGACGAGTCAGAATCAACATACCTTTCTCCTCACGCAATTCAGTTCAGGGATAACAGTCTGCAAAAAAAAGGGCTTCAACCCGCCGCCAGAACAGCGGCGGACCTACGCCTGAACGTTGACCGACACCCGACAACCCACAGGTTTCTTGTACCGTTCAAAAACACGAAGGGCGCGGCCAGGCCGCGCCCCAGTGAGCACAACGCTTACTCGCCCTGACGGGAAGGCGCGTCGAGTTCGAAAGCGGTGTGCAAGGCACGCACAGCCAGTTCCAGGTACTTCTCTTCGATAACCACCGACACCTTGATTTCCGAAGTGGAGATCATCTGGATGTTGATGCTCTCCTTGGCCAGCGATTCGAACATGCGGCTGGCAACGCCCGCATGCGAGCGCATGCCCACACCCACGATCGATACCTTGGCGATCTTGGTATCACCCACCACTTCGCGGGCATTGAGCTTCAGGGCGGTTTCACCCAGTACCTTCTGCGCCTTTTCGTAATCGTTGCGGTGTACGGTGAAGGTGAAGTCGGTGGTGTTATCGTGCGAAACGTTCTGCACGATCATGTCGACTTCGATATTGGCTGCACTGATGGGGCCCAGAATCCCGAATGCCACGCCCGGGGTATCCGGCACACCGCGAATGGTCAGCTTGGCTTCATCGCGATTGAAGGCGATGCCGGAAATGATCGGCTGTTCCATGGATTCCTCTTCATCAATAGTAATGAGGGTACCCGGACCCTCCTGAAAACTGTGCAGTACACGCAGCGGTACGTTGTACTTGCCGGCAAACTCCACGGCCCGAATCTGCAGCACCTTGGACCCGAGGCTGGCCATTTCCAGCATCTCTTCGAAAGTGATCTTGTCCAGCCGCTGCGCCTGGGACACCACGCGCGGATCGGTGGTATAGACACCATCGACGTCGGTGTAGATCTGGCACTCGTCAGCCTTCAATGCAGCCGCCAAAGCCACGCCGGTGGTATCGGAACCGCCACGCCCCAGCGTGGTGATGCTGCCGTGCTCGTCAACGCCCTGGAAACCGGCTACCACGACCACGCGACCTGCCTTGAGGTCGGCACGAATCTTCTGATCATCGATCTGCAGGATGCGCGCCTTGTTGTGCGCACTGTCGGTGAGAATACGCACCTGGTTGCCGGTGTAGGACACCGCAGGCACACCCCGCTTGATCAGCGCCATGGCCAGCAACGCGATGGTCACCTGCTCGCCGGTGGACACGATCACGTCCAACTCGCGCGGAACCGGCTGATCGCTGATTTGCCTCGCCAGCTCGATCAGACGATTGGTTTCCCCGCTCATTGCCGACAGCACGACCACCAGGTCGTCGCCAGCCTCGCGGAACTTCTTCACCTTGTCGGCAACCTGTTCGATGCGCTCGACCGTGCCCACCGAGGTGCCGCCAAATTTCTGTACGATCAACGCCATTTCAAAGCCGCCTCAGCCCGTGAAGGGCACCCAATAAACACAATTACCCAACGCCAGGGCCCGCCATCGGATGGCGGGCCACCGGGCGCTTCAGACACCCTGTTCTACGAATGGCACGGTCAGAGCCAGTGCACCGTCCAACGCTGCGGCATCCACGCCACCGCCTTGCGCCATGTCCGGACGACCACCGCCTTTGCCGCCCACCGCTGCAGCGGCTTGCTTCATCAGATCACCGGCTTTGAGTTGGCCGGTCAGGTCCTTGGTCACGCCTGCGACCAGTACGACCTTTTCTTCGTGGACACTGCCGAGCAGGATCACTGCGCGGCCGAGTTTGTTCTTCAACTGGTCGACCAGGGCCAGCAAGGCTTTGCCGTCCTGCCCGTCCAGACGCGCGGCCAGCACCTTGACGCCCTTGACGTCGACTGCGCTGGCAGACAGGTCATCGCCGGCAGCACTGGCGGCCTTGGCCTGCAGTTGCTCCAGTTGCTTTTCCAGCTGACGGTTGCGCTCGAGCACCGCCGACAGCTTGTCGACCAGGTTCTCGCGGCTGCCCTTGACCAGCTGGGCAGCTTCCTTGAGCTGCTCTTCGGCAGCGTTCAGGTAGGCCAGTGCGGCGGCGCCAGTGACCGCTTCGATACGACGCACCCCGGAGGCCACACCGCCTTCGCTGATGATCTTGAGCAGACCGATATCGCCGGTGCGCTTGGCATGGATGCCGCCGCACAGCTCGACGGAGAAATCACCGCCCATGCTCAGCACGCGCACGCTGTCGCCATACTTCTCGCCGAACAGCGCCATGGCGCCCTTCTGCTTGGCAGTCTCGATGTCGGTCTCTTCGGTCATGACCTCGGTGTTGTTGCGCACTTCGCGGTTGACGATGTCTTCCAGCGCCTTGAGCTGCTCTGGCTTGACCGCCTCGAAATGGCTGAAGTCAAAACGCAGGCGCTGGCTGTCGACCAGCGAGCCTTTCTGTTGTACGTGCTCGCCCAGCACCTGACGCAATGCCGCGTGCAGCAGGTGGGTGGCCGAGTGATTGAGCGAGGTGGCATGACGAACCTGCGCATCGACCCGGGTTTCAACCTGGGCACCGACGCTCAGCTTGCCGCTGGCAACCACACCGTGGTGCAGGAAGGCACCGCCGGTCTTGGTGGTGTCACGGACATCGAAGCGGACGGCACCGGCCTGCAGGTACCCGCAGTCACCCACCTGGCCGCCGGACTCGGCGTAGAACGGCGTGCGGTCGAGGATCACCACACCCTCCTCGCCTTCACCCAGCTGCTCGACGGCCTTGCCGTCCTTGTACAGTGCAACGACGCTGGCAGCGCCTTCGGTGGTGGCATAACCGGTGAATTCGGTGGCCACATCGACCTTGACCAGGGTGTTGTAGTCCAGGCCGAAGGCGCTGGCCGAACGCGCGCGCTCACGCTGCGCCTCCATCTCGCGCTCGAAACCGACTTCGTCGATTGTCAGGCTGCGCTCACGGGCGATGTCGGCCGTCAGGTCCATCGGGAAACCGTAGGTGTCATACAGTTTGAACACCACGTCACCGGGCACCACGCTGCCCTTGAGTTCGGCCAGGTCCTGCTCGAGGATCTTCAGGCCCTGCTCCAGGGTCTTGGCAAACTGCTCTTCCTCGGCCTTGAGCACGCGCTCGATGTTGGCCTGCTGCTGCTTGAGTTCCGGGAACGCCTCGCCCATCTCGGCAACCAGCGCCGCAACGATCTTGTAGAAGAAGCTGCCGGTGGCACCGAGCTTGTTGCCGTGACGGCAGGCGCGACGAATGATGCGACGCAGCACGTAGCCACGGCCTTCGTTGGAAGGCAGCACGCCATCAGCAATCAGGAAGCTGCACGAACGAATGTGGTCCGACACTACCTTGAGCGACGACTGGTCTTCGTTGCTGCAGCCGATGGCGGCAGCCGACGCGCTCAGCAGGTTCTTGAACAGGTCGATTTCATAGTTCGAATGCACATGCTGCATCACCGCACTGATGCGCTCCAGGCCCATGCCGGTGTCCACCGACGGTGCAGGCAGCGGGTGCAGCACGCCGTCGGCAGTGCGGTTGAACTGCATGAAGACGTTGTTCCAGATCTCGATGTAACGGTCACCGTCTTCTTCCGGCGAGCCTGGCGGGCCACCCCAGATGTCGGCGCCGTGGTCATAGAAGATCTCGGTGCACGGGCCGCACGGGCCGGTATCGCCCATGGTCCAGAAGTTGTCCGAGGCGTAGGGCGCGCCCTTGTTGTCGCCAATGCGCACCATGCGCTCGGCCGGCACACCGATGTGCTGGGTCCAGATGTCGTAGGCCTCGTCATCGGTGGCATACACGGTGACCCAGAGCTTTTCCTTGGGCAGTTGCAGCACGCCGGTGAGGAAGGTCCAGGCGTAGGTGATGGCATCACGCTTGAAATAGTCGCCGAAACTGAAGTTGCCCAGCATTTCGAAGAACGTATGGTGACGCGCGGTATACCCGACGTTTTCCAGGTCGCTGTTCTTGCCGCCGGCGCGCACGCACTTCTGGCTGCTGGTGGCGCGGGTGTACGCGCGCTTTTCCTGGCCAAGGAAGCAGTCCTTGAACTGGTTCATCCCCGCGTTGGTGAACAGCAGGGTCGGGTCGTTGCCCGGGATCAAGGAGCTGGAGGCAACTCGGGTATGGCCCTGCTCTTCGAAGAAGCGAAGGAAGGCTTCACGGATTTCTGCGCTTTTCATAGGTTCTTCCACGGAAACGGCGGCCTGCGTCAAATTGACGAAACGACGGCAAAGGGCCGCATTATATCGAGCCTTAACACGAGGTGCAGTGAGTTTATACATCGCCAACCGCCATTTGAGGATGAAATGACCTTCATCCGGCGCGGTTTGCTTAGCAGGCTATACGTTCTGCCGACATCTATGCTACAACGTGTGCGTCGTCAGCCACTGGCGGCACGTTCTCAGGGCGGGGTGCAATTCCCCACCGGCGGTAATTGCGCCCATTGCGCATAGCCCGCGAGCGCTTGCAGGCAACCCTGCAAGGTCAGCAGACCCGGTGTGATTCCAGGGCCGACGGTCATAGTCCGGATAAAGAGAGAGCGGGATAGGCACGCGAGTGCCTGCGTCTGCACATCTGCGCAACGACAATCCCCTTCGATCCACTGCCCTGTTTCTCATACAAACAGGAGTTCGTTTCAATGCAAGCTACCCCAATCGACAGCAAAGGCCATCACAACGATCGCATCGCCTTCGTCCAGGCCTGCTGGCACAAGGATATTGTTGACCAGAGCCGCAAGGGTTTCGTCGAAGAGATGGCCAAGCAAGGCTATCAGCTGAGCGATATCGACTTCTATGAAGTCGGCGGTGCCTTCGAAATCCCGCTGCACGCCAAGCTGCTGGCCCGCAGCGGCCGTTACGCCGGCATCGTGGCTGCAGGCCTGGTGGTGGACGGCGGCCTGTACCGCCATGAATTCGTCGCCCAGTCGGTGATCAGCGGCCTGATGCAGGTGCAGCTGGAAACCGAAGTGCCGGTGTTCTCGGTGGTACTGACCCCGCATCACTTCCATGCCGGCGACGAGCACCAGAAGTTCTTCTTCGATCACTTCGTGCACAAGGGCGCCGAAGCGGCAGTGACCTGCGCCGACACCCTGCTCAAGCTGCGCTCGCTGCGCCGCAATGAAGTACCGCAGAAGATGGCGGGCTGATTGCACTGCCCCTTTCGCCGGCAGGGCCGGCTGCTACGGGATGCGCGACACCTGTAGCAGCCGGCCTTGCCGGCGAAGGTGTTTCATCTTCAGACCAACTGCTCATCCGACGCAGGCACGATCAGCATCCCCGCACGCAGCCCGTTCTTCACCTTGGGGTTCGGGAAAATGATCCGCGCGCCCTCCTCCTCGACAACCCAGCGCGTCTCGGCCAGGTCCTCGGCCAGCAGATACCCTCTGGAAAGCTCGGAAAAGTTCTCGATATCCGCCGGCAGGTGCAGGTGGAAGCTGTCGCTGTGCTTGATGATCTCGCGCGCGACGCTGAACAGTTGCAGCCCGCCGATCCCTTCATCTTCAGCCGGCTCGTTACCCTCGATGATCGCCCTGAGCCGCGCTTCGAGCTTACCGAGTTTGATCTCGCCGTTCTGGCCGAACGGCCGCGCCTTGCCCAGCTCGAGGGTGAACGCTTCGGCCCCCAGGGTTTCGTAGGTAAATGCGGTAAAGGTGATCGAAGGCTTGCTCTGCAGCAGCACAGCCTGCATGCCGGCGGCGCGCAAGCGAGCCAGTTCCCGACGCGAGTGCTGACGGCCTTCCTTGTAGGGATACAGCGCAAACTGCTCGATCTTGGAGCCGCGAATGGCGGTGTGCAGGTCATAGTGCAGGCGGGTACGGCCCTCTTTATAGAAAAAAAAGGCCGTTGCCAGACGCTCCAGCGCACAGGCACGCAATGCCTCGACACCACTGGACTGCTCATGACGCCGGTTGAACAGACGGTTGACGTCGTGCTCGATATACCGCGCGCCCGTGCGCATCGCCTCGGGGTTGCCGAACAGGAACAGCACACGCGCCCGCGGCTTGATCTCCCCCCTGGCAATGCCATGCAGGAGCTCGTCGAGCAACTCGATCGGTGCAGTCTCGTTGCCATGAATACCCGCAGACAGCAGCAGGTCCATGCCATTGTCACGCCCCTCGGGCGGGGTCACTTCAAGCGCCCCCTCGTCGAGCCAGCGCATGCGCACGCCTTCGACAGTCAGCTGGGTCTTCTCTGCCGGTTCACGACCGGCAAGGGTCAGTTCAAGCAGTTTGCCGAGGGCGAGCATGGGCGGTGTTCCTTAGTGGTGATGCCCGCAATCGGGGCCGTGGACGTGGTCGTCATCTTCGCCAGCATCGGCCGGCTCCATTTCCAGCTGCAGGCTCACCAGGTTGGTGGCCAGCGGGCGCAGCAGCAGGTTGGCATACTCGGCGTCGCCTTCTTCAACATCGACACCGATCAGCAGCTGGCCGCGGCCATCCTGCTGAATCCACACTTCCTTGCCTTGCCACAGCACGGCAAAACGGGTGCAGGAAGTTTCCAGCTGGGTGCCATCTTCATCTTCGAGGATCAGCTGCAGGGCATCGGACATAATCGAGTTCTCTTTCAAGGTTGGAGTTGGAACGGATACACCGAACCCAGCTTGAGGATCTGGGTCAGCTCATCCAGTGCCGTGCGACATTCCAGCAACAGCTGCGGGTCAGCCAGGTCGCGTTCGCTCAGGCTGTCGCGGTAGTGCCTGTCGACCCATTGGGTCAGGGTGTCGTACAGCGGCGCGGTCATGATAACCCCTGGGTTGACGGCCGCCAGTTCCGTTTCGTTGAGCGCCACGCGCAAACGCAGGCACGCGGGGCCGCCGCCATTCTGCATGCTCTGCTTGAGGTCGAAGACCTTGACCTCGGTCACCGGCCCGCCCTGGCCGGTCAAGGCCGACAGATAGGCCCAGACCCGCTCGTTGTTGCGGCATTCCTCCGGCACGATCAGCAGCATCGAACCGTCTTCACGGGACAGCAACTGACTGTTGAACAGATACGAACGCACGGCGTCCTCGACCATCACCTGGGCCCGCGGCACGCAGATGGCCTTGAACTTGCCGCCACATCCGGCCAGTTTAGCCTGCAGCTCGGCCAGCACCGCTTCGGTGTCGAGGAAGGCGTCCTCGTGATAGAACAGCACCTCGCCGTTGCCCACCGCGATCACATCGTTGTGAAACACGCCCTGGTCGATCACGGCAGGGTTCTGCTGAGCATAGACCACGCCGTCGGCACTCAGGCCATGCAGCCGGGCAACCGCCTGGGAAGCCTCCAGGGTCTGGCGGGCCGGGTATTTGTGCGGCGCCGGGTAGCGCGCATCGAATGCACTGCGCCCGAACACGAAGAACTCCACGCCCGGTTCGCCATAGGCACGGCAGAAGCGCGTGTGGTTGGCAGCACCTTCGTCACCGAACTGCGCCACCGCCGGCAACGCGGCATGGTGGGCAAAGTGCTGCGTATTGGCGAACATCGCGCCCAGCACACGACTGGTGGTCGGGTGCTCGATACTGCGGTGGTACTTGCAGTTCAGGTTGGCCGCCGTGAAGTGCACGCGTCCATCGGCCGTATCGGCGCTCGGACTGACCGTGGCGGCGTTGGCCACCCACATGCTGGACGCAGAGCAACTGGCGACCAGCAACGGCATCGCCTCCCTGGCCGCCCGCTCGATGACCTGCGCATCGCTGCCGCCAAAGCCCAGGCGACGCAGCGCAGCCACATCCGGACGCTCCTGCGGGGCCAGTACGCCCTGCACAAAGCCCATCTCCATCAGCGCCTTCATCTTCGCCAGGCCCTGGCGCGCCGCTTCACGCGGGTTGGATGCCTGCTGGCTGTTGCTCTGCGAAGCAACGTTGCCGTAGGACAGCCCGCCGTAGTTGTGCGTCGGCCCCACCAGGCCATCAAAATTCACTTCAAATGATTTCATCGGCTAAGGCTCCGTGAAGCTGTTGTTATAGGGTGACGCCGGGCGTCAGCGTGGCGGGCAGCACAAGGCTGGATGCCTCCAGCGACGCCACCGGGTAGGCGCAGTAGTCGGCCGCGTAATAGGCGCTCGCCCGATGATTGCCACTGGCCCCGACACCACCGAACGGTGCGCTGCTGGCGGCACCGGTCAGTTGCTTGTTCCAGTTGACGATACCGGCGCGGCTTTCCAGCCAGAACTGCTGGTAGCGCGCCTCGGAATCGGACAACAGCCCTGCGGCCAGGCCGTACTGGGTGTTGTTGGCTTCGCGGATCGCGGCATCGAAATCGCTGTAGCGGATAACCTGCAGCAGCGGCCCGAAGAACTCCTCGTCCGGGCGCTCGGCCACCGAGGTCACGTCGATGATGCCCGGGGTCAGCAACGCCGCATCGGCCTGTGGCTGGGTCATCGGCAGCAGCGACTGTGCGCCGCTGGCCAGCAACTGGGCCTGGGCATCGAGCAGCGCGCGGGCCGCCCCCAGGGAGATCACCGAGCCCATGAACGGCGCCGGCTGCTGATCGAACGCGCCCACCGAAATGTTCCGGCTTACGGCCACCAGCCGCGCCAGCAGGGTGTCGCCCCATTCGCCTTGGGGTACCAGCAGGCGGCGTGCACAGGTGCAGCGCTGGCCGGCGGAAATGAAGGCCGACTGGATGATGGTGTATACCGCAGCGTCCAGGTCCTGCACCTGGTCGACCACCAGGGGGTTGTTGCCCCCCATCTCCAGGGCCAGGATCTTGTCCGGGCGCCCCGAGAACTGCTGGTGCAGCAGGTTGCCGGTGCGGCTGGAGCCGGTGAAGAACAGGCCGTCGATGCCGGGGTTGGCCGCCAGGGCCACCCCGGTTTCCCGCGCCCCCTGCACCAGGTTGAGCACGCCAGCCGGCAGCCCGGCCTCGATCCAGCACCTGAGCGTCAGCTCGGCCACTTTCGGCGTGAGCTCGCTGGGCTTGAACACCACGCTGTTACCGGCCAGCAGCGCCGGCACGATATGCCCGTTGGGCAGGTGGCCCGGGAAGTTGTACGGGCCGAACACCGCCACCACACCGTGGGGCTTGTGCCGCAGTACCGCCGTGGCGTCAGCCAGCGGGCCGCTCTTCTCGCCGGTACGTTCGCGGTAGCTCTGCACCGAAATGGCCACCTTGTTGACCATGCTGGTCACTTCGGTGGTGGCCTCCCACAGCGGCTTGCCGGTTTCTTCGCCGATGCAGCGGGCCAGTTCATCGGCGTGGGCCTTGAGGCTCGCGGCAAAGGCTTCGAGCACGCTGATACGCGCCTCCAGCGGCTGGCGAGCCCAGCCAGCAAAGGCTTGACGCGCAGCCTGTACCGCGGCCTCGACCTGCCCCGCGTCGGCGCCCTGGCCCTGCCAGATCACCTGTTGGCTGACCGGGTTCAGCGACTGCAGGGCCTCGCCCTGGCCGGCCTGCCATGTACCGGCAATGTAGTGCGTGGTCATTATTTGGCCTCCCGTGCTGCGGACAGTGGCACCGCACGTACCTGGTCACCGGCGCTCAGGCGCAGGCGCTTGGCCGTCAGCGGGTCGACCACCAGGGTGCCCGCAGCCAAGCGCGCGGGCGCTGCGGTGATACGGCAGTCCTCGCGCTTGCGGTTGTGGATGATGAAAGGGGTGGTATCGTCGCCCGGCGTGCCGATCGCCAGCACCAGGGCCTGGCTGTCGTGCACCGCGCGAATCTTGCTGGTCTGGCACTCGACCGCCGGGCCCGCGTCGAAGATGTCGACGTAGCCCTGATAGCTGAAGCCTTCGCTCTGCAGCATGGCCAGCGCCGGTTCGGTATCGGTGTGCACGCGCCCGATCACATTGCGCGCCGCCTCGGACAGAAAGCAGGTGTACAGCGGGAACTTGGGCATCAGCTCGGCGATGAACGCCTTGTTGCCGACCCCGGTCAGGTAGTCGGCCTGGCTGAACTCCATCTTGAAGAAGTGTCGGCCCAGGCTCTCCCAGAAGGGCGAACGGCCCTGCTCGTCGGACATGCCGCGCATTTCGGCAATGATCTTGTTGCCGAACAGCTCGCTGAATTCGGCAATGAACAGCAGGCGAGCCTTGGCCAGCAGACGACCATTGAGGCCACTGCGGTAGTCGCTGCGCAGAAACAGGGAGCACAACTCGGAGTTGCCGGTCAGGTCGTTGGCCAGAAACAGCGTGGGGATCTCGCGGTAGATGTCCAGTTCCTGGGACGCGCTGACGGTCAGGCCCACCCGGTAGTTGTACCAGGGTTCACGCAGCCCAACGGCACCGGCGATGGCCGAAATGCCCACCACTTCGCCTTCGTCGTTCTCGAGCACGAACAGGTAGTCGGCATCGCCACGCTCGGCTTCGCCGCGGAAGGTCTTCTCGGCCCAGCCCACCCGGTGGGCCAGGCGCTCTTCGTTGGCCGGCAGAGTGGTCAGGCCGGTGGTGCCGGTGCTGCGCGCCAGCTCGATCAGCGCCGGTAGGTCGCTGCTGCGTACGGGACGAACAATCATGCTATCTCCTCGGGCAGGTGCCTGCTGGCCCCTGCGAAACTCGACCTGGGGTAGCCAGGCAATCAGACCGCGACCAGCCGCACGCTGGCGCCCTCACCCACTCCCAGCGCCTCGGCGGCGGCCAGGTCCAGCTGCACCGGCTTGCCAGGGGCCCAGTCCAGCTCCAGCATCACGGCGCGGTAATCCTGCAACTGGCCGTTGGATACCAGGTACGGGCGCCCACCCTTGACGGCCTGCTCCTGCAGCTTGACCGGCACCAGCCGGCTCTGGGCGATGGAGCGGATGCCGGACACTCGCGCATGCAGGGTCGGCCCACCGTCGAAGATGTCGATGTAGTGATCGGTCTCGAAGCCTTCGCGCATCAGGATGTCGAAGGTGATCTGCGCGCGCGGGTGCACCTGGCCCATGGCCTCCTGCGCGGCATCCGGCAGCAGGGGCACATAGATGGGGTAATGCGGCATCAGCTCGGCAAGGAAGGTACGGCTCTTGAGCCCGCACAGGCGCTCGGCGGCAGCGTAGTTGAGGTCGAAGAAGTTGCGCCCGATGGCATCCCAGAACGGCGAGTCGCCGTGCTCGTCGCTGTAGCCGACGATCTCGGTCACCACCGAATCGGCAAACCGCTCCGGGTGCGCTGCCATGAACAGCAGCCGGCCGCGGGAGTTGAGCTCGGCCCAGCCGGTGCCCACCAGTTCGGGCAGCACGTAGAAGCTGGTCAGCAGGCTGTTGCCGGTCAGGTCGTGACACTGCGACAGCACATGGATCTTGTTGTGGATCTTCAGCTCGCGCGAGGCGTGCACGAAGGTCTCGTTGCGAAAACTGTAGAACGGCTCGGAATAGCCGGCCGAGGCCACGATGGCCGAACAGCCGACCAGCTTGCCGGTCTCGCTGTCTTCGAGCACGAAGAAGTAGCTCTCCTCGCCATTGAAGCTGACTTCGGCGGCAAAGGAGGTTTCGGACGCGGCGATCTTGTCGCCCAGGCGACCGGCATCATCCGGCAGGGACGTGACACCGATGGGACTGTCCGCGGCCAGACGCTGCACTTCACCCAGGTCAGCCATTTGCGCGGGGCGCATCACCAGCATGGTGTCACTCCTTTAGGGAAAATCGGGCCGACAGCTGCCGGCGCAGAAGAAGCGGCGCGTGCCACGGGCACGGGCCACCAGAATCGGTTCGCTGGCCACCGGGGCCAGCGAAGGACCGCAGGCCGGTATCAGGCCTTGGTCAGTGCAGCGGCAGCGCGTTCGAAGCGGTCAAGGCCTTCATCGATGTCGGCATCTTCCACCACCAGGCTGGGGGCGAAACGCACCACGTCCGGGCCGGCCTGCAAAACCATCAGGCCTTCTTTCTCGGCAGCATTGAATACGTCCTTGGCCTTGCCCTTCCAGGCATCGGACAACACGCAACCGATCAGCAGGCCCAGGCCGCGGACCTGGGTGAACAGGCCGTACTGCTGGCCGATCTTCTCCAGGCGCGCCTTGAAGCGCTCGTGCTTTGCCTTGACGCCCGCCAGCACTTCGGGGGTGTTGACCACATCCAGCACCGCAGAGGCCACGGCGCAGCCCAACGGGTTGCCGCCATAGGTGGTGCCGTGGGTGCCCACGGCCAGGTGCTTGGCCAGCGCTTCGGTGGTCAGCATCGCGGCAATCGGGAAGCCGCCGCCCAGGCTCTTGGCGCTGGTCAGGATGTCGGGGGTCACGCCGTAGTGCATGTAGGCGAACAGCTCGCCGGTACGGCCGACGCCGGTCTGCACTTCGTCGAAGATCAGCAGTGCGTTGTGCTTGTCGCACAGCTCGCGCGCGCCTTGCAGATAGGCCTTGTCGGCCGGCACCACGCCGCTCTCGCCCTGGATCGGCTCGATCACCACCGCGCAGGTCTTGTCGCTGATCTGCGCCTTGAGCGCTTCGAGGTCGTTGTACGGAACATGGCTGATGCCGGTGATCTTAGGGCCGAAGCCGTCGGAGTACTTGGGCTGGCCACCGACGCTCACGGTGAACAGGGTGCGACCGTGGAAGCTGTTCACGGTAGCGATGATCTCGTGCTTTTCAGGGCCGAAGCGGTCGTGGGCCACACGACGGGCCAGCTTGAAGGCGGCCTCGTTGGCCTCGGCGCCGGAGTTGCAGAAGAACGCACGCTCGGCAAAGGTGGCGTCGACCAGCTTGTGGGCCAGACGCAGGGCTGGCTCGTTGGTGAACACGTTGGACACGTGCCACAGCTTGTTGGCCTGCTCGGTCAGCGCACCGACCAGCGCCGGGTGGGCGTGCCCCAGGACGTTTACGGCGATGCCGCCAGCGAAATCGATCAGCTCGCGCCCCGCCTGGTCCCATACACGGGAGCCCTGGCCACGCACGGGGATGAAAGCGGCCGGCGCATAGTTGGGGACCATTACCTGGTCGAAATCGGCGCGTTGCACCGGAGCTTGCTCAACGGACATCGGAGTCTCCTGAAGAGGAACGCCTGCCTGGAACTGGCGAGCGATGGGGGGATTGTAAGGACTGATGAACGCCCGGCCTTGCCGCCAAGCGACAACTTCTTATAGCGCCAAACCCTGTTTTGCCAAGGCTTTCGGCAATGCGACAAATAGGGTCGCAAAGGCGCAGTTTAAACGGTGCGCGGTGCTGGCGGGGAGATTGTGTCACGCACGGATTTGCGGGGGCTTCTTCGCTGGCAAGCCAGCGCCCTCGGGCCTGTGCAGCCCCCTTCGAAGCTGTGGGCGCTGGTTTGCCGCCGAAGGTCGCGCTGCGCTACCGAATCAGCCGCGCTCGGCAGGCGCCGACGACAACTCGAACGGGCTGTTGCTGCGGCGCTGGTTGCGGTCTTCGCGTGGCGTTGCGCCAAAGAAGTTACGGTAAGCGCTGGAAAAATGCGGCCCCGACGAGAACCCGCACGACAGGCCGATCTGGATGATCGACTTGCTGGTCTGCATCAGCATCTGGCGCGCCTTGTTCAAGCGCAGCTCCAGGTAATACTGGCTGGGCACCCGATTGAGGTACTGCTTGAAGATCCGCTCCAGCTGCCGGCGCGATACGCACACATGCTGGGCAATCTCGTCGGTGGTCAACGGCTCCTCGATGTTGGCCTCCATCAGCAGCACCGCCTGGGTCAGCTTCGGATGGCTGGAGCCCAGGCGATTCTGCAGCGGGATGCGCTGACGCTCGCCCCCCTCGCGAATGCGCTCGACCACCAGCTCTTCGGAAACCGCACCGGCAAGCTCGGCGCCATGGTCACGGGCCAGCACGGCCAGCAGCAGGTCCAGTACCGACATGCCACCACAGGCGGTCAGCCGATCGCGATCCCAGTCGAACAGGTGGCTGGTGGCGATGACCTTGGGGAAGCGCTCGGCGAAGTCATCCTGCCAGCGCCAGTGCACCGCGGCGCGATAACCATCCAGCAGGCCCAGCTGGGCCAGCGGATACACACCTGCCGAAAGACCGCCCACCACGCACCCCGAGCGCACCAGTTGCTTGAGCGCGCTGCCCAGCGCCGCGCCTACCGCCTGCGGCGGCTCATCGGCCAGCAGAAACAGCTTCTGGCAACCTTCCAGCCGCCCCACCCAGGCTTCGCCAGGCAAGCGCCAGGCGCCCTCCGGCGCAGGTTCGGCCTGCAGGAACAGCAGCTCGTAGACCACTTCGGGGTGCACCTTCTGGGCCACCCGCAAGACCTCTTCGGCCAGCGCCAGGGTCAAGGCCTTGGTGCTGGGCCAGAGGAGAAAACCGATTCGCTGGGTGGTCATTGGATAAGGTCCGAAACCTGAGAGGAGTCTGGGAGAAAAGCCTCGATCGAGGCGCAGCATGCCCTATTCTGGTGCAAAGCGGCAGCCTCGAACTGTAGCACGGTCGATTATTTCAGGCTGCCGGACAGGAACTGCTGCAACCGCTCGGACTGCGGGTTGACCAGCACTTCACGCGGGTTGCCGCTCTCTTCGACCACACCCTTGTGCAGGAACACCAGCTGGTTGGACACCTCGCGGGCGAAGCCCATCTCGTGGGTCACCACCACCATGGTGCGGCCTTCCTGGGCCAGCGCCTGCATCACCTTGAGCACATCGCCCACCAGCTCCGGGTCCAGCGCCGAGGTCGGCTCGTCGAACAGCATCACTTCAGGCTCCATCGCCAGTGCACGGGCAATCGCCACACGCTGCTGCTCACCACCGGACATATGGCCCGGGTAGGCATCCTTGCGATGGGACACACCGACCTTGGCCAGATAGTGCTCGGCCTTTTCCAGCGCGTCCTTGCGGCTCATGCCCAGCACGTGCACCGGTGCCTCGATGATGTTCTCCAGCGCAGTCATGTGCGACCACAGGTTGAAGTGCTGGAACACCATCGACAGGCGCGAGCGCATGCGCTGCAACTGCTTGGGGTCGGCCGCCTTCAGCGCGCCGTCCTTGTTCGCCACCAGCTTCAACTCTTCGTTGTTGAGCAGGATCTTGCCGGCATGCGGCTGCTCGAGCAGGTTGATGCAGCGCAGGAAGGTGCTCTTGCCCGAGCCGCTGGAGCCGATGATGCTGATCACATCGCCCGCCTTGGCCGCCAGGGACACACCCTTGAGCACTTCGTGACTGCCATAGCGTTTGTGCAGGTCTTGGACTTCGAGTTTGTACATGCTGTCGGTTCTCACAAAGCGTCAGTCCCGGGCCTGCGCCCGGGGCGAAAAAGTTGCCGCCGGGCTCAGCCCTTGCGCGGCGCCAGGTAGCCGAGCCAGCGGCGTTCAGCCAGCTTGAACAGGCGCACCAGAATGAAGGTCAGGCACAGGTAGAACACACCAGCGGTGATGTACGCCTCGAACGGCAGGTAGTACTGGGCATTGACCGTGCGCGCCGCACCGGTGATGTCGATCAGGGTCACGATCGACGCCAGGCTGGTGGTCTGCAGCATCATGATCACTTCATTGCTGTATTGCGGCAGTGCCCGGCGCAGGGCCGAGGGCAGCAGGATGCGGCGGTACATCTTGACCCGCGACATGCCCATCGCCTTGGCCGCCTCGATCTCGCCGTGGGGCGTGGCCTTGAGGCTGCCGGCGATGATCTCGGCAGTGTAGGCACTGGTATTGATGGCAAAGGCCAGGCACGCACAGAAGGTCGCACTGGACAGCCACGGCCACAGGAAGCTCTCGCGCACCGCCTCGAACTGGGCCAGCCCGTAATAGATCAAAAACAGCTGTACCAGCATCGGCGTGCCGCGAATCACGTAGGTGTAGAGCCAGGCGCTCATGTTCACCAGCGGCTGCTTGGATACCCGCATCAAGCCCAGCGGCACTGCCACCAGCAGGCCGAACAGCAACGACAGCGCCAGCAGCTTGAGCGTGGTCAGCATGCCGCTCAGGTACAGCGGCATGGCCTCCCAGATGACGTTGTAATCGAAAATCATAGATCAGCCGCCTTTACGCCAACCGAGTAGCGTTTCTCGAGGTAACGCAGGGCCAGCAACGAGACGCTGGTGATCACCAGGTACAACGCCGCGACCGCCAGGAAGAACGTGAACGGCTCGCGGGTCGCGTCCGCCGCCTGCTTGGCCTTGAACATCATGTCTTGCAGGCCCACCACCGAAATCAGTGCGGTGGCCTTGGTCAGTACCAGCCAGTTGTTGGTGAAGCCAGGGATCGCCAGGCGAATCATCTGCGGCACCAGCACCCGGAAGAAGATCTGCAGGCCGCTCATGCCATAGGCCATGCCGGCTTCGGCCTGCCCCTTGGGGATGGCCATGAAAGCGCCGCGGAAGGTTTCGGACAGGTATGCACCAAAGATGAAGCCCAGGGTACCGATACCCGCCATCAGCGGATTGAGGTCGATGTAATCGTCGAAACCGAGCAAGGGTGCGACGCGGTTGAGCAGGTCCTGACCGCCGTAGAAGATCAGCAGGATCAGCACCAGGTCGGGGATCCCGCGGATCACCGTGGCGTACAGGTCGCCCAGCCAGGCCAGCCAGCGCACCGGCGACAGCCGCAGCGCCACGCCGATCAGGCCCAGTACGATGGCCAGGGCCATGGACGACAAGGCGAGCTGTAGCGTCAGCCATGCTCCATCGAGGATGACTGCCCCGTAGCCTTTCAACATGTTGAGGTCCTCGACCTTAGGGATGAAAAAATGGTGCAAACCTCAGCGCTTCTGCTGCTTGCACCATTGAACAGGTGAAACGTCGACGGATTACTGCGCGTCAGGGCCGTAGATGTCGAAGTTGAAATACTTGTCCTGGATCTTCTTGTACTCGCCATTGGCACGGATGCCGTCGATAGCGGTGTTGATCTTGTCCTTCAGGGCGTCGCCCTTGCGCACGGCGATACCGATACCGTCACCGAAGTACTTGGCGTCGGTGAAGGACGGGCCTACGAATGCATAGCCCTTGCCGGCGTCGGTCTTGAGGAAACCGTCTTCGAGCAGGGTCGCATCGGCCACGGTGCCATCCAGACGACCGGCGGCAACGTCCAGGTAGATTTCGTTCTGGGTGCCGTAGGGAACAATGGTGGCGCCTTTGGGGGCCAGCACTTCCTTGGCGAAACGGTCGTGGATCGAGCCACGCTGAACGCCGATCTTCTTGCCCTTGAGTTCGTCCAGGCTGTCGCTGACGGTGGTACCGTCCTTCATCACCAGGCGGGCCGGCGTGAGGTAGTAGCGCTTGGTGAAGTCCACGGACTTCTTGCGATCATCGGTGATCGACATGGACGACAGGATGGCGTCGATCTTGCGCACCTTGAGCGCCGGGATCAGGCCGTCGAACTCCTGCTCGACCCAAACGCACTTGACCTTCATCTCTGCACACAGCGCGTTGCCGATGTCGTAGTCGAAGCCCACGATGCTGCCGTCCGGCGCCTTGGAAGCGAACGGTGGGTAGGCGGCCTCGATGCCGATCTTCAGTGGTTTTTCATCAGCCAGCGATGCCAGGGAAAACACGGACAGCGCCAGGGCGCCAAGCAGTGCGAGTTTCTTCATCTGGGAACTCCATCGGTAAAGGGCAATACGTGACAGGCCGATTGGCCGTCGACGTTGCGAATGGGTACAACGCGAGCTGCGCAGGGCTCGACGAAACAGGGTCGAGGCATCACGAGCGAGTGATTGGCATTTTAGCGACAGCTCCGAACCCGATATTTCTTCAATGCGACAACTAGTTACAGAAGCGCCGGAAGTCAGGGCCGGAGATATTGACAGCTTTCGCGGAATATGCAAAAGCGAGAGACAAATAACCTATCAATCAAGCAATAACCGCGCCCATTATTGGCAAAGCCTTGTAATCCGGCAAGTGCAGCGTGGCAGCCATGCAAAATTGGCGTGGTGGATGCGCCCGGATCGGGCGGCGGCGTTTCCCAATGCCCCGTTTGTGTGCGAAACCGGTGACAGAAAAGGTTACCGATGAAAGTCGGCGTAACAGGCATGAAAAAGCCCCGCAGTGCGGGGCTTTGTGCTGACAGCCAACCGGCCCTATCGCCGGCAGGCCGACCCCTACAAGGGCCGGCCTGCCGGCGATGACTCAGGCCGACGCCAGGTTCATCGACTTGTGCGTGTCGATCAGGTGCTGCACCACACCCGGGTCGGCCAGCGTCGAGATGTCGCCCAGGCCGTCGTACTCGGCCGTGGCGATCTTGCGCAGGATACGGCGCATGATCTTGCCCGAGCGGGTTTTAGGCAGCCCTGGCGCCCACTGGATCACGTCTGGCGAGGCGATCGGCCCGATCTCCTTGCGCACCCAGTTCTTCAGCTCCAGACGCAATGCTTCGCTCGGCTCCTCGCCACCGTTGAGCGTGACGTAGACATAGATGCCCTGCCCCTTCAGATCATGCGGCACACCGACGACCGCCGCCTCGGCGACCTTCGGGTGCGCAACCATGGCGCTCTCGATCTCGGCGGTCCCCATGCGGTGGCCCGAGACGTTGAGTACGTCGTCGACCCGGCCGGTGATCCAGTAGTAGCCGTCTTCGTCGCGGCGCGCGCCGTCACCGGTGAAGTACATGCCGCGGAAGGTCTTGAAGTAGGTGTCGACGAAACGGTCGTGATCGCCGTACAGCGAACGCGACTGGCCCGGCCACGAATCGAGGATCACCAGATTGCCCTCGGCGGCGCCGTCGATCAGGTTGCCCAGGTTGTCCACCAGCGCCGGCACCACGCCGAAGAACGGACGGGTGGCCGAGCCCGGCTTGAGCGCAGTGGCGCCCGGCAGCGGGCTGATCAGGATGCCGCCGGTCTCGGTCTGCCACCAGGTGTCGACGATCGGGCAACGCTCCTTGCCCACAGTGGTGTGGTACCAGTTCCAGGCTTCAGGGTTGATCGGCTCGCCCACCGAGCCCAGCAGGCGCAGGCTCGAACCGTCGGCATCCTTCATGGCCGCCTGACCTTCGGCCATCATCGCGCGAATGGCGGTGGGCGCGGTGTAGAGGATGTTGACCTTGTGCTTGTCGACGATCTTCGCCACACGGGTGATGTCCGGGTAGTTCGGCACGCCTTCGAACAGCAGGGTGGTGGCGCCGTTGGCCAGCGGGCCATAGACGATGTAGCTGTGGCCGGTCACCCAGCCCACGTCGGCGGTGCACCAGTACACGTCACCAGGGCGATAGTCGAACACGCGCTCATGGGTCAGCGAGGCGTACACCAGGTAGCCGCCAGTGGTGTGCAGCACGCCCTTGGGCTTGCCGGTGGAGCCGGAGGTATAGAGGATGAACAGCGCTTCTTCGGCGCCCATCTCTTTCGGCGCGCAGTGGGCAGAAGCCACTTTCATCAGGTCTTCGTACCAGATGTCGCGGTGCTGGTGCCAGGCAATGTCGCCACCGGTGCGCTTGCACACGATGATCTTCTGCACGCTGGCGGTTTCCGGGTTGGTCAGCGCCAGGTCGACGTTGGCCTTGAGTGCGGTACGACGCCCGCCACGCAGCCCTTCGTCGGCGGTGATCACGACCTTGGACTTGCAGTCGATGATGCGCCCGGCCAGCGCCTCGGGCGAGAAGCCGCCGAACACCACCGAGTGGATCGCGCCGATACGCGCGCACGCCAGCATGGCGACCACGGCTTCGGGAATCATCGGCATGTAGATGGTCACCACGTCGCCGCGGTGAACGTCCTGGCCACGCAGGGCGTTGGCGAACTTGCAGACCTGCTCGTGCAGTTCGCGATAGGTGATGTTGCGGTGCTCGGAAGGGTCGTCGCCTTCCCAGATGATCGCCAGCTGATCGCCACGCTCGGCCAGGTGACGGTCCAGGCAGTTGTAGGAAACGTTCAGAGTGCCGTCGGCAAACCACTTGATGTCGACATGGTGGTCGTCGAACGAGGTCTGCTTGACCTTGGTGAAGGGCTTGATCCACTCGAGGCGCTGAGCTTGCTCGCGCCAGAAGCCGTCAGGGTTGATCACCGACTGCTGGTACATGGCCTTGTAGGTCGCCTCGTCGGTCAGCGTGTTGGCCGCAACCTCGGGACGCACGGGATACAGGGGAGCCGCACTCATCTTTGTTACCTCGGTGTAATAGTTGTTTTTGTATGACCTCGTTTTAACTGTACCAGAGCGCCAAGGGCCATTCGACGTTGGTAGTAACGGGACCTGCATTTGGTCCAACACTGCGCGCCGACCGCTCTGGCACGGGCGTTCCAGCGCGGCAACAGATAGAAAAATAAATCCCGAGGTGAAATTTCAACTGATTGTTACAGTTTCCGCCAACAGTGTTTATCAAAACGGGCTCTGTTTCGGGGCCCGCCACACTCCTAGAATTCACCTCGCCAGCAACGGCAACGCGAATTAACTGGTAACAGCCCCCACGAAGGCATGTTAATCCCGCGATAACCCTGAAAGTTTCAACTTGCTGCACACGCCGCGCCACAAGCGCAGCGTGACCCCTTACGACCTTAGACAGGTAACTTGAAGATGAAAGCTTTACTGGTATTGGCACTCGGTAGTTTTTGCGCATCGGCCATGGCGGCTGAAGTTGCAGATGTTTCCGCCGAGCAGATTCCGGTTGAACAATACAGTTACTCGCAACATCTGGACATCGCCAAAGTCATTTCCATGACCGAAGTCCCGAACGTCTGCGAAGTGGTTCCGGCCCGCATGACCTACGAGGACTCCCAAGGCCAGAAGCACATTCTCGAATACCGCGTCATGGGTAACGGGTGCTCCAACGGCTGATAGAGCACACTGACGGTAGTTGCGCCTCGGGCCTTGTGTCGACGAGGCGCACCCTCGCTGCAAACAGTAACTTCCCCGCCTTTCAAGTCACTCCACAACTTTGCCGATTGCGTAATCACGCAACTTGTTGGCAATGGTGGTATGCGAAACGCCCAGGCGTTTACCCAGTGCTCTGCTACTGGGGAATTCACCCTGCAAACTTTCAAGTACGGCTTTTTCGAAACGACCGACTATTTGCGACAAGTCACCTTCCAGGGAAAACTCGCCCAAAGGTTGGCGCGCGCCATAATCGGGCAGGCGAATATGCTCGGTCTTGACCACCCCGCCGTCGCACAATGAAACCGCCTGGAACAGTACGTTCTCCAGTTGCCGCACGTTGCCCGGCCAATGGTATTGGCTCAGGCGCTCCATCGCCGCCGGTGCCAGGCTCGGCAACAGGCAGCCAATCTGACGGCTGGCCTGGTCGAGAAAATGCTCCACCAGCGGCGCCAGGCCGTCCAGGCACTCGCGCAGCGGTGGAATGTGCAGCGACAGCACGTTGAGGCGGTGATACAGGTCCTGGCGAAACTCGCCGCGGGCGCACAACTCCGACAAGTCCACCTGGGTCGCGCAGATCACCCGCACATCCAGGTACACCTCCTCGTCACTGCCCACCCGGCGAAAGCAACCGTCCTGCAGAAAGCGCAACAGCTTCACCTGCAGGCGCGGGCTCATCTCACCCACGCCGTCGAGAAACAGCGTGCCGCCCGCGGTCAGTTCCAGCAGGCCAAGCTTGCCCTCGGCGCGGGCGCCTTCGAACGCCCCCGGCCCGTAGCCGAACAGCTCGGTCTCGGCCATCGACTCGGGCAGCCCGGCACAGTTGAGCGCCATCAGCGGCGCCTGCCCACGCGGACTGGCCAGGTGGCAGGCACGGGCCAGCAGCTCCTTGCCGGTACCGGTCTCGCCCTCGATCAGCAGTGGCGCATCCAGCGGCGCCATGCGACGTGCCTCGCGCACCACCGCCGCCATCACCCTGGAGCTCTGGAAAATGCTGTCGAACCCACGCAGCTCCTGCTTGCGCACGTTGTAGATGCGTTCGCCGATGCGGTCAGCCCGGTGCAGGGTCAGCACGGCCCCTGCCAGCGCCTCGCTGTCATCGTGCTCGGACTGCAGCGGTGCGATATCGGCCAGGAACACATCGCCTTTGATCTTCACCCGCAAGCCGTTGATGCGTGACTTGTTGGCCCGCACCAACTCCGGCAGGTCGAAATCCTCGGCATACCGCGACAATGCAATGCCCGGCACTTCGTCCACCCGTACCCCGAGCAACTGCGCCGCCGAACGGTTGGCCGCGACGATCGAGCCCCCCATGTCGATCGACAGCACCGGAAAATCCAGCGCACCCAGCAAGGCATTGAGCTCCATGTGCCGGCGCTCGCTGGGCATCAGGCCCACGCGCTTGACCCCGAACACACCGGTAATGGCTTCGAACTTGGGGCGCAGCGCCTGGAACTGCAGGTTGATCAGGTTCGGGCAGTGCAGGTAGATGGCATTGCCATGCTCGCCCCCCACCTCGCCGCGGGCCACGTTGATCCCGTACTCGACCAGCAGGTTGAGCATGTCGCGCAAGATACCGATGCGGTTCTGGCAGTGCACTTTGATACGCATTAAAGGTCCTACAAACAAGAAGACGAGGCCAACTATCTGCACAACGGCATGAATTCTCGTAAAGAATACGTTACAAAAAGGCGGATTCAAAGCTACCAGCACCTGCGTTTTCTCGGCACTTCGGCACCACCGTAAAATCTGCGTTACAAAAATACGGTTGAACCGCCCGCCGGGCACGAGGCAACGGGATGCAAACACCAGGGTGAGGGGGTATTCCTAGGGCATGGCGAAAGCCACCCTATAACAATAAGGCCCTCATCAGGAGAGCAGCATGAAACAGACGCACTACGTGGCCCGCGAGCCCGATGCGCAGGGTTTTATCGATTACCCGCCGCAGGAACATGCGGTGTGGAATACCCTGATCACCCGCCAGCTGAAGGTGATCGAGGGGCGCGCGTGCCAGGAGTACCTGGACGGCATCGAACAACTGAACCTGCCTCATGACCGCATTCCGCAACTGAGCGAGATCAACCAGGTACTGGGCGCCACCACCGGCTGGCAAGTTGCCCGCGTGCCGGCCCTGATCCCCTTCCAGACCTTCTTCGAACTGCTGGCCAGCAAGCGCTTTCCGGTGGCCACCTTCATTCGCACCGAAGAAGAACTCGACTATCTGCAAGAGCCCGACATCTTTCACGAGATCTTCGGCCACTGCCCGCTGCTGACCAACCCCTGGTTTGCCGAATTCACCCACACCTACGGCAAACTCGGCCTGGCCGCGACCAAGGAACAGCGCGTCTACCTGGCCCGCCTGTACTGGATGACCATCGAGTTCGGTCTGGTGGACACCCCGCAGGGCCGCAGGATCTACGGCGGCGGCATCCTCTCCTCGCCCAAGGAAACCGTCTACAGCCTGTCCGACGAACCGGAACACCAGGCCTTCGATCCGCTCGAGGCCATGCGCACGCCGTATCGCATCGATATCCTGCAGCCGGTGTACTTCGCCCTGCCGCAGCTCAAGCGCTTGTTCGACCTGGCCCACGAAGACATCATGGGCATGGTTCAACGCGCCATGCAGCTGGGCCTGCACGCCCCCAAATTCCCCCCCAAAGTGGCCGCTTGAGCCACCCTGTACACCTATAACAACCACTTGCGGAAGAATCACCTATGAACGCCTTGAACCAAGCCCATTGCGAAGCCTGCCGTGCCGACGCCCCACAGGTCAGCGACGAAGAACTGCCGGTACTGATCAAGCAGATCCCGGATTGGAACATCGAAGTGCGCGACGGCATCATGCAGCTGGAAAAAGTGTTCCTGTTCAAGAATTTCAAACATGCCCTGGCGTTCACCAACGCAGTAGGCGAGATCTCCGAAGCCGAAGGCCATCACCCTGGCCTGCTGACCGAGTGGGGCAAGGTCACCGTGACCTGGTGGAGCCACTCGATCAAGGGCCTGCACCGCAACGACTTCATCATGGCCGCGCGCACCGATGAGGTCGCCAGCACCGCAGAAGGTCGCAAGTAATGCACTTCGGCGCCATCGCGCGCGTGCCGGGCGACCCGATTCTGGGGCTGATGGAGGCGTACGCCAGGGACACCAACCCCGACAGGTTCGACCTGGGGGTTGGCGTGTTCAAGGACGCCCAGGGCCTTACCCCGGTGCCCAGGGCGGTCAAGCTGGCCGAACAGCGCCTGCTCGACGGCCAGACCAGCAAGAGCTACGTAGGCGGTCACGGGGATGCAGCCTTCGGACAACTGATCGCGCAACTGGTACTCGGTGACGACGCGCCACTGCTCGCAGCCCGGCGCGCAGGCGCCACGCAAACCCCGGGCGGCACCGGCGCACTGCGACTGGCGGCGGAGTTCATCCGCCAGTGCCTGCCAGGGCGTGGCATTTGGCTGAGCGACCCGACCTGGCCGATCCACGAAACGCTGTTCGCCAGTGCCGGCCTGAAGGTCAGCCACTACCCCTATGTGGGCGCAGACAACCGCCTGAACGTGACCGGCATGCTCGCGGCACTGGAATCGGTGCCCACGGGCGATGTGGTGCTGCTGCACGCCTGCTGCCACAACCCCACCGGCTTCGACCTGTCGCAGCAGGACTGGCAGGCGGTGCTGGAAGTGGTCAAGCGCCGCGAACTGCTGCCGCTGATCGACTTCGCCTACCAGGGCTTCGGTGACGGGCTGGAGCAGGATGCCTGGGCCGTGAGGCTGTTTGCCCAGGCCCTGCCGGAGCTGCTGGTGACCAGTTCGTGCTCGAAGAACTTCGGCCTGTACCGCGAGCGCACCGGTGCGCTGCTGGTATGCGCCGACAGCGCCGAAAAGCTGCAGGATGTGCGCAGTCAGCTGGCATCCATTGCACGCAACCTGTGGTCGACGCCGCCAGACCATGGCGCGGCGGTGGTGGCGACGATTCTTGGCGATCCGGCGCTCAAGCGCCTGTGGGCCGACGAAGTCGACGCCATGCGCCAGCGCATCGCCATGCTGCGGGTCGGCCTGGTCGAGGCGCTGCAGCCCCATGGGCTGAGCGAGCGGTTCGCGCATATCGCCGCGCAACGCGGAATGTTCTCCTACACCGGCCTCTCACCGCAGCAAGTGACGCAACTGCGCGAGAAGCACAGTGTGTACATGGTCGGTACCGGGCGGGCGAACATCGCCGGGGCGGATGCGGCCAGGCTGCAGGTGCTGGCGGCGGCCATCGCGGACGTCTGTCGCTGAAGCCTTCGTCGGCAAGGCCGGCTCCTACAGGGACGACGTCGATCCGTGTAGGCGCTGGCCGTGCCGGCGAAGCCGCTGAAGGCCACCAATCAGCAGGAAAATTCATACTGTCATCCAGACTCCTGTATCCTGCCCAGGCTTTATCGAAGCCAAGCGCGCCTTGCGCAGCCTTTCCACCTTATAAACTTGCGAGGAACGACGAGATGCATGAAATCCCGAATCTTCCCTTCCCAAGCCTGAACCAAGCCGAGCAGCCTGCTGCTCCTCTCAGCGCCGAACCTGCCCACGTGGCAGATTCCGATGGCGACGAAACCCCGAGCGCCGAACAGGAATAAACCGCGCACTACCCGGCGTGTGAAAACCACTACGACAGGGGACGACCCCGGCAACGGGTTTTCACACCGCCAAGAACCCTCCCCGCGCTCCACAGGTCTATGATAGGCACTCCAGCCCGTCACCTCCCGGACCTTCCATGCCTGTCACACCGCGCCCCCTGGCGGTCACCCTGCAAGTCGTCTCCATCGTGCTGTTCACCTTCATCGGCTACCTCAACATCGGCATTCCCCTGGCCGTGCTGCCCGGCTTCGTGCACGACACCCTGGGGTTCGGCGCCGTGGTCGCCGGCCTGGTGATCAGCGTGCAATACCTCGCCACCCTGCTCAGCCGCCCCTATGCCAGCCGCCTCATCGACAATCAGGGCTGCAAGCGTGCGGTGATGTACGGCCTGGCCGGCTGCGGCCTGAGCGGCGTGTTCATGTTGCTGGCCGCCTGGCTGCAGGCCACGCCCTGGATGAGCCTGACCAGCCTGCTGGTGGGGCGCCTGGTGCTGGGCAGCGCCGAAAGCCTGGTGGGTTCGGGCGCCATCGGCTGGGGCATCGGGCGGGTGGGCGCGCAGCACACCGCCAAGGTGATCTCCTGGAACGGCATCGCCAGCTACGGCGCGCTGGCCATCGGCGCACCGCTGGGGGTGGTGCTGGTACAGCAGCTGGGGCTGTGGAGCATGGGCGTGAGCATCCTGCTGCTGTGCGCGGCAGGCCTGGCGCTGGCCTGGCCCAAGCAGGCGGCGCCGATCGTCAGTGGCGTGCGCATGCCGTTTCTGCATGTGCTGGGGCGGGTGTTCGGGCATGGCTCGGGGCTGGCGCTGGGCTCGATCGGCTTTGGCACCATCGCCACCTTCATTACCCTGTACTACGCCAGCCAGTCCTGGCACAACGCCGCCTTGTGCCTGAGCCTGTTCGGCGCCAGCTTCATCAGCGCACGCCTGCTGTTCGGCAACCTGATCAACCGTCTGGGCGGCTACCGTGTCGCCATTGCCTGCCTGAGCGTGGAGACGATCGGCCTGTTGCTGCTGTGGCTGGCCCCCAGCGCCGAACTGGCACTGGCCGGTGCGGCACTGAGCGGCTTCGGCTTTTCGCTGGTATTCCCGGCGCTGGGGGTAGAGGCGGTCAATCTGGTGCCGGCGGCCAACCGCGGTGCCGCGGTGGGGGCCTACTCACTGTTCATTGACCTGTCGCTGGGTATCACTGGACCACTGGCGGGGGCCGTGGCGGCAGGTTTCGGCTTTGCCTCGATCTTTCTGTTTGCGGCAATCGCCGCCTTGTGCGGCCTGCTGCTCAGCCTTTACCTGTACCGCCAGGCACGACTGAACCCGGTACGCCACACGCTTCAGTAGTCGATCTTGCCGCGCCCGGCCTTGATCGCCCCGCGCTTGCTCTTTGACTCCAGGCGACGGGTCTTGGAGCCCAGGGTCGGGCGCGTAGGCCGCCGCGCCTTCTCGACCTTCACCGCCGCCAGAATCAGTTCGCGCAAGCGCTCCAGGGCGTCGGCCCGGTTCTGCTCCTGGGTACGGTATTGCTGGGCCTTGAGCACGATCACCCCGTCGCTGGTGATCCGGCTGTCACGCAGGCCCAGCAACCGTTCCTTGTGAAACGGCGGCAGTGACGAGGCATTGATGTCAAAGCGCAGGTGCACGGCGCTGGAGACCTTGTTGACGTTCTGCCCACCGGCGCCCTGGGCGCGAATGGCGTTCAATTCGATCTCGTCATCGGGAATGTGCACGGCGTTGGAAATGATCAGCATGGGCCTGGCTTTGCGCGAATTGGCCTTCAGGATACCCGCCCTGGTGCACAAAACCAAAAAGCCCGGCACAAGGCCGGGCTTTCATTGCAGCATCCTGCGCTTACTTGAGGGCGGCGCTCGGCACTGCAGGGGCGCCGTTGGCGCTGCGCTTGCTCTTGAGCCAGTAGAAGCCCCACATCACCACCAGCCATACCGGAATCGCGTACACCGACACACGGATGCCCGGCATCAGCAGCATGATACCCAGGATGAACACCACGAACGCCAGGCAGAGGTAGTTGCCGTAGGGGTAGATCAGCGCGCGGAACAGCGACTTCTGACCGGTACGGTCCATGTGCTGGCGGAACTTGAGGTGCGAGTAGCTGATCATCGCCCAGTTGATCACCAGGGTCGCCACCACCAGCGACATCAGCAGCTCCAGGGCGCTGTGCGGCATCAGGTAGTTGAGCAGCACCGCCACCACGGTAACGGCTGCCGACGCCAGAATCGAGCGTACCGGCACGCCACGCTTGTCGATCTTGGCCAGGCTGGCCGGCGCATCACCCTGCTCGGCCATGCCGTAGAGCATGCGCGCGTTGCAGTAGGTGCCGCTGTTGTACACCGACAGCGCCGCGGTCAGCACCACGAAGTTGAGGATATGCGCTGCGGTGTTGCTGCCCAGCAGCGAGAACACCTGCACGAACGGGCTGGCGCTGTAGGCATCGCCCGAGCTGGTCAGGCTGCTGACCAGGCTGTCCCACGGGGTCAGCGACAGCAGTACCACCAGGGCACCGATGTAGAAGATCAGGATGCGGTAGATGACCTGGTTGATCGCCTTGGGGATCACGGTCTTCGGCTTGTCGGCCTCGGCTGCGGTGAACCCGAGCATTTCCAGGCCGCCGAAGGAGAACATGATGATCGCCATGGCCATCACCAGGCCGCCGACGCCGTGCGGGAAGAAACCGCCGTGGGCCCACAGGTTGGTGACCGAGGCTTCAGGGCCGCCGCTGCCACTGACCAGCAGGTAGCTGCCCAGGCCGATCATGCCGACGATGGCCAGCACCTTGATGATCGCGAACCAGAACTCCGCCTCGCCGAACACCTTCACGTTGGCCAGGTTGATCGCGTTGATGAGGATGAAGAATGCGGCTGCCGAGGCCCAGGTGGGGATCTCCGGCCACCAGTAGTGGACATACTTGCCGACCGCGGTCAGCTCCGACATCCCCACCAGGATGTACAGCACCCAGCAGTTCCAGCCCGACAGGAAGCCGGCGAAACCGCCCCAGTACTTGTGGGCGAAGTGGGCGAAGGAGCCGGCCACCGGCTCTTCGACGATCATCTCGCCCAGCTGGCGCATGATCAGGAAGGCAATGAAGCCGCAGATCGCATAGCCCAGGATCATCGACGGGCCGGCCGATTGCATCACCCCGGCCGAACCCAGGAACAGGCCGGTGCCGATGGCGCCACCGAGGGCGATCAGCTGGATGTGGCGGTTTTTCAGGCCACGCTTGAGCTCACCTGAATGCGAGTTTTGTCCACTCATGAACGGAGTCACCTGTTTGTTTTTATCTGTGACGGAATCGGACCCACCGCGCTCGTGGCGCAGCGGAATTAACAAGGTGGTATACCTTGAGGAGTCTTGGACCAGAGCCTTCGGTACGGGCGGCAGCCCGAGGCGAATCAGCCCGGAGTCAGCAAGGTTGCGCGGTACGCAGTTGGGTCACAGTTAAAACGCGGCGCATTGTATACCCTTGCTTTGGCGCAGGGGTCAACACGTTGCGTGACTGTCGAATGACAAGACGCAGCGGTCCGGCGGGGGTTCTGAAGCCTGGGGGAGTGTACGGCGTGCATGGCGCCTCCATTTCTTGTTATGGCTTGCCCAGCTCTGCGGCGGGGCTTTTGCACTTGGCAATGGCGGCTATCACACCGTGGTTGCGGGGGTTGGGCAAGAGGTTGACGTGGACGGAAGGTGAGCGTCGCCGACGTTTTCGGCAAGGTTTGTTTACAGCCTGAAGGATGGGCGGGCTTGCCCAATCAGTACGCCACAAGTCGTAACGAATTATTTACGACGCGGTTCAAAAAGTTTCCACCGGTTGCCTTGAAGTGTCTGCGCCGGCCCTTCGCCGGCAACGCCGACTCCTACACTGCGAGTGCAATGCCTGTAGGAGCCGGCCTTGCCGGCGAAGGGCACGTGAAAACACCACAGGCACAAAAAAGCCAACCCGAAGGTTGGCTTGTGTGAGCGCTTACTCAGCCCGCGGCGGCTTGCCACGGCTGCTGCCCGGCCGCTTGGGTGCGGAGCCGGCCGGCTTGCGCTTGTTCATGTCGCTCGGACGCTCGGCCACGGTGCTGCGGCCCTTGCGTGGCGAGTCGTCACGCGGCTGGCGCGCTGCGCGCTCGGTGGTCGCGCCACCTTCCTTGGCCGGGCGCAGGGTGCGCACGCGCTCGCCACGGCCCACTGGCTTGGACGACTTGCGCTGCATGCGCTCGAGCTTGTCCTTGACCTTGGCCTTCATCGCTGGCATCGCCACCGGCTTGAGTCCCACTTCGGCAGCCAGGATGTCCACTTCGCCCTGGCTCATTTCGCGCCAGCGGCCCATCGGCAGGTCGCTGTTGAGGAACACCGGGCCAAAGCGCACACGCTTCAGGCGGCTGACCACCAGGCCCTGGGATTCCCACAGGCGACGCACCTCACGGTTGCGGCCTTCCATCACCACGCAGTGGTACCAGTGGTTGAAACCTTCACCGCCCGGGGCTTCCTGGATGTCGGTGAAACGCGCCGGACCGTCTTCGAGCACCACGCCCGCCTTCAGGCGCGCGATCATGTCTTCGTCCACTTCGCCGCGTACACGCACTGCGTATTCACGGTCCATTTCGGACGACGGGTGCATCAGGCGGTTGGCCAGCTCACCATCGGTGGTGAACATCAGCAGGCCGGTGGTGTTGATGTCCAGACGACCGACGTTGATCCAGCGGCCCTCTTTCGGGCGCGGCAGGCGATCGAACACGGTCGGGCGACCTTCCGGGTCGTCACGGGTGCAGATCTCGCCGTCGGGCTTGTTGTACATGATGACGCGGCGCACGGTCTCGGCGGCTTCTTCACGCTTGATCAGGCGGCCGTCGACCGAAATCGCGTCGTGCATGTCGACGCGCTGGCCAAGGGTGGCGTCCACGCCATTGACCTTGATGCGACCCTGGCTGATCCAGGCCTCGACGTCGCGGCGCGAACCCACGCCAATGCGCGCGAGTACCTTTTGCAGTTTTTCGCCGGCTGGACGCGGCGGGCTATCGTGCAGATCCTGTTCACTCATCTGGGCAC
Source organism: Pseudomonas sp. PS01300 (assembly GCF_029960155.1). Taxonomy (NCBI): domain Bacteria; kingdom Pseudomonadati; phylum Pseudomonadota; class Gammaproteobacteria; order Pseudomonadales; family Pseudomonadaceae; genus Pseudomonas; species Pseudomonas sp. PS01300. The sequence continues at coordinate 35,236 of NZ_JASCPN010000035.1, forward strand.
CTCCCGGTGTAGTGCTGCTGAAAATCATTGAATTGGCCAAACAAGCGCCAAAAAAGGTCGCGAATCATACGCCGAACCGACGACAAACGCACCACAGACTAGCCGATATTGCACCCCAGGACGCTGTTTTCCGCTCGAAGGCCGCTCAGCCCTGCGGCGAACCGGGCGCTGCCTGGCCCTCATCGGGTTCATCGGCCTCCTCGAGCAGGTCGTCGAAGTCGGTCTTGAGCCCCTGCTCCATCGAGTCCAGCTCCAGCAACAGGCTGTGAAAGCTGGTCTCCTCGACCGGGGCTTCTGGCTCGGCGCTCTCGTCGGCCAGGGCCTGCAGGTGGGCCGGCACCGGTGCGTCATCCACTTCCAGCAATGGCTCGGGCTCCATCTCGCGCAACTCGGCCAGCGAGGGCAGCTCGTCGAGGTTCTTCAGGTTGAAGTGGTCGAGAAAGGCCTTGGTGGTGGCGAACATCGCCGGTTTGCCGGGCACTTCGCGGTAGCCCACGATGCGCACCCACTCGCGCTCGAGCAGGGTCTTGATGATATTGGTGTTCACCGCCACGCCCCGCACATCCTCGATCTCGCCACGGGTGATCGGCTGGCGATAGGCGATCAGCGCAATGGTTTCGAGCAACGCACGCGAATAGCGCTGCGGCCGTTCTTCCCACAGCCGCCCGACCCAGGGCGCGTAGTCCTCGCGGATCTGCAGGCGGTAGCCCGAGGCCACTTCCTTGAGCTCGAACGCGCGCCCGGCACAGGACTTGCGCAGCACCTCGAGGGCCTTCTTGAACACGCCGGGCTCAGGGCGCTCGGCCTCTTCGAACAGCTCGTACAGGCGCTCCAGCGATTGCGCCTTGCCAGAGGCGAGCAGGAAGGCTTCCAGCAGCGGCGCCAGGTCACGGGGGTCGGTCAGGTTCATTGGGGTGCTCGTGTACGGTTATTCGGCCCGGGCGCGGACATGGATGGGAGCGAAGGGCTCATTCTGCACCAGTTCGACGAGAGATTCCTTGACCAGTTCGAGGATGGCCATGAAGGTCACCACCACCCCCAGCTTGCCCTCCTCGGCCGTGAACAGCTCGACGAAGGGCACGAAGCCGCCGCCCTTGAGGCGCTCGAGCACATCGCTCATGCGCTCGCGGGTCGACAGCGCCTCGCGGCTGACCTGATGGCTCTCGAACATGTCGCCGCGGCGCAGCACCTCGGCCATCGACATCAGCACCTCTTCCAGCGCAACGTCGGGCAACAGCTTGCGCGCCTTGGCCTGGGGTGCCTCCAGGCGCGGTACGATCACCTCGCGGCCAACCCGGCTCAGGCCGTCGATGCCTTCGGCGGCGGCCTTGAAACGTTCGTACTCCTGCAGCCGGCGAATCAGTTCGGCACGCGGATCGTCCTCTTCCTGCTCCACTTCGGCCGAGCGCGGCAGCAGCATGCGCGACTTGATCTCGGCCAGCATCGCGGCCATCACCAGGTACTCGGCGGCCAGTTCCAGGCGTACGGTCTTCATCAGCTCGACATAGCCCATGTACTGGCGCGTGATCTCCGCCACCGGGATGTCGAGAATATCCACGTTCTGCTTGCGAATCAGGTACAGCAGCAGGTCGAGCGGGCCCTCGAAGGCTTCGAGGAACACTTCCAGCGCATCGGGCGGGATGTACAGGTCCACCGGCATCTCGGTCATGGCTTCGCCATACACCATCACCAGTGGCAGCTCCTGCTGGGCGCCGGCCTGTGGGTCCAGGGCCGGCTCGACCGCAGCGACCTGGTTCACGCTTCGGCCATGAAGGGCGCCGGGTCGCCGCAGCCTTCACGCACCAGCACCGCCTCCTCCCCGGTCAGGTCGATGATGGTGGAGGCCTTGAGGTCGCCGTAACCGCCGTCGATGATCAGGTCGACCTGTTTTTCCAGGCGCTGACGTATCTCGTACGGGTCGGTCATGGGTTCGTCGTCGCCTGGCAGGATCAGGCTGACGCTCATCAACGGCTCGCCCAGCTCTTCGAGCAAGGCCAGCAGAATGGGGTTTTGCGGCACGCGCAGGCCGATGGTGCGGCGCTTCTCGTGCAACAGCAGGCGCGGTACTTCGCGGGTGCCATTGAGGATGAAGGTATAGGGCCCCGGCACATGCGCCTTGAGCAGGCGGAACGTGGCGGTGTCGATCTTGGCGAACAGGCCCATCTGCGACAGGTCGCAGCAGATCAGCGTGAAGTTGTGGCTCTTGTCCAGCCCGCGCAAGCGGCGCACGCGCTCCACGGCAGACTTGTCGCCGATCTGGCAACCCATGGCGTAGGACGAATCGGTAGGGTAGACCACCACCCCACCCTTGCGGATGATCTCGACGGCCTGCTTGATCAGGCGCGGTTGCGGGTTTTCCGCATGAATCTGGAAAAATTGACTCACGTTTTCTACCTGTTCAGACGGGTGCAGTGGGCTGCTCATGTTTGAATCGACGCCACAGGGGTGGCAGGTCCTCCGGCAACGGCCGGTAGACACCGATCTCAGACCAGGCGCCCGGGCCATGGAAATCGCTGCCGGCGCTGGCCAGCAGACCGAACTCACGGGCCAGGATCGACATCGTGCCCACCTGTTCGGCGGGCATCATCCCGTTCACCACTTCCAGCGCCTGGCCACCTGCTTGAATATAGTCGGCAATCAGGCGTCGACGCTTGCTGCGGGTTAATTCGTAGTGCATCGGGTGGGCAAGGCTGACCCATGCGTGGGACTGGCGCAGGGTCTGCACGGTGTCTTCCAGGCTTGGCCAGTGCAGCTTCACATCCCCCAGCTTGCCGGCGCCCAGCCACTTGCGAAAGGCTTCGCCGCGGTCCTTGACGTGGCCGGCACGCACCAGGTACTCGGCAAAGTGCGGACGGGCCGGCGCATTGCCGCTGTCACCCAGCTCCTGCTGGATGGCACGGGCGCCGTCCAGCGCGCCGGGCATGCCCTTGAGCGCCAGCCGCCGGTCGATTTCCTCGGAGCGCAGCCAGCGTCCACGGTGCAGCGACTCGACGGCGCGCTGCAGCGGTTCGGCATCGAGCGGGAAGTTGTAGCCCAGGATGTGAATCGTCGCCCCGCCCCAGGTGCAGGACAGCTCGACCCCGCTGACCCACTGCATGTCCAGCGCCTGGGTGGCAGCCTGGGCTTCGAGCTGGCCTTCGAGGGTGTCGTGGTCGGTCAGCGAAAGCATCCGCACGCCGTGTTCATGGGCGCGAGCGACCAGCGCCGTGGGCGACAGGGCGCCATCGGAAGCGGTGCTGTGGCAGTGCAGATCAACATTCATAGGTGGCGCATACGCTCTCATTGATGTTTGTTATTATGCCGTCACATCCTGCTTCTGGCTGCCACTGTGAAACAATTCATCGATTTCATCCCGTTGTTCCTGTTTTTCATCGTCTACAAGCTCGACCCGCGCACGGTCGACGTTGCCGGCCAGTCGTTCGAGCTGGGCGGCATCTACAGCGCCACGGCGGTGCTGATCATCAGTTCGCTGGTGGTGTATGGCGCATTGCTGATCCGCCAGCGCAAGCTGGAGAAGGGCCAGTGGCTGACCCTGGTGGCATGCCTGGTATTTGGCGGCCTGACCCTGGCCTTCCACAGCGAGACCTTCCTCAAGTGGAAGGCCCCGGCGGTGAACTGGCTGTTCGCCACCGCTTTTGCGGGCAGTCACTTCATTGGTGACCGTGTATTGATCAAGCGCATCATGGGCCATGCGCTGACCTTGCCCGAGCCGGTGTGGACGCGCCTGAACCTGGCGTGGATCGCGTTCTTCCTGTTCTGCGGCGCGGCCAACCTGTTCGTTGCCTTCACCTTCCAGGACATCTGGGTGGACTTCAAGGTATTCGGCAGCCTGGGCATGACCGTACTGTTCCTGGTGGGCCAGGGTGTCTACCTGTCCCGCCACCTGCACGACAGCGACCCTACTACCCCCAAGACCGAGGACTGACATGCTCTACGCCATCATCGCCACAGACGTTGCCGATTCGCTGCAAGCCCGCCTGGCTGCACGCCCGGCGCACCTTGAGCGCCTGCAGCAGCTCAAGGCCGAAGGCCGCATCGTACTGGCCGGCCCGCACCCGGCGATCGACAGCAACGACCCTGGCGCGGCCGGGTTCAGTGGCAGCCTGATCGTCGCCGAGTTCGACTCGCTCGAGGCTGCCAAGGCCTGGGCAGATGCAGATCCTTACATTGCGGCGGGTGTATATGCCGAAGTGCTGGTGAAGCCGTTCAAGCAGGTCCTGCCGTAACCTGATCGGCGCGACGAGCCCGTCGTCGCGCCGATTCGCCTCACCTTCTGCGCACCCTCGCACACACTCCCTGCTCCCCTTCCTGGCTTTGCCCACTACAGCGGGCCTGTAGTGCTACGCCTTAAAATCCACTCGAATGTTCATCATTCTCGTCCACCTGCCGACAACCTACGCAACACCCGATTGGAATCAAGGAGTTCCGATGCGTCAAGGTCCGTTGTCCATGCTGCTGTGCCTGTTGCTGCTGACCCCGCTCGCCAAGGCCGCCGAAGCCTCCGCCAGCACCCCTTTGTCGTTGAGTGCGGGTAGCCAGATCTCCGAGCTGCAGCAACGCCTCAAGGAAAGTGAGCGCCAGCACGAAGCGCTCAAGCAGCAGCTGAAAAATGTCGAGAACGAACGCGAAAGCGCCCAGCTGACCCGCCTGCGCCAGGAGAACCAGCGCCTGAAGCAGCAGCTCGAGCAACACCAGGCCAACCCGCTGCCCAAGCTGCTCACCGATCAGCAGCAATGGTTCGTGATTGGTGCCGGAGTTGCCCTGTTGGCCGTGCTCTGCGGTATCTTTGCCAGTGGCAGCCACAGACGGCGCCGGCAATGGTTGAATTGAGTGAGACATGAGCGAGCTGCTACTGATTGATGATGACCAGGAACTGTGCGAGCTGCTGAGCAGCTGGCTGACCCAGGAAGGCTTTCAGGTGCGTGCCTGCCATGATGGCCAGAGCGCCCGCAAGGCCCTGGCCGAGCACGCCCCGGCAGCGGTGGTGCTGGATGTGATGCTGCCCGACGGCAGCGGCCTGGAACTGCTCAAGCAATTGCGCAGCGACCACGCCGAACTGCCAGTGCTGATGCTGTCTGCTCGCGGCGAGCCGCTGGACCGTATCCTGGGCCTGGAACTGGGCGCCGACGACTACCTGGCCAAGCCCTGCGACCCCCGCGAGCTCACCGCGCGGCTGCGCGCCGTGCTGCGCCGCAGCCACCCGGCCGCCACACCCACCCAGATGGAAGTGGGCGACCTGCGCTTCAGCCCCGCCCGTGGCGTGGTCGACATCGACGAACGCGAGCTGACCCTGACCCTTTCCGAAAGCCGCATTCTCGAAGCCCTGCTGGGCCAGCCGGGTGAGCCGCTGGACAAACAGGAACTGGCGCAGCTCGCCCTGGGCCGCAAGCTGACCCTGTACGACCGTAGCCTGGACATGCACGTCAGCAACCTGCGCAAGAAGATCGGCCCGCATCCCGATGGCAGGCCACGCATCGTCGCCCTGCGCAGCCGCGGCTATTACTACAGCCTGTAGGCGCCAGCCTTGCTGGCAAAGGGGCGCACGCCAACGCCCCACCGTGTAAACACCCTCGCCCACCGTCTTTACCCAAGCTTTACCCTTGCCTGACCGCCGCTGACCTTGATCTCCCTAGACTGGGCACATCCGGTAACGACCGGCCTCAACAAGGAGAGTCACCATGCGCAAGACCCTTATCGCCCTGATGTTCGCTGCCGCCCTGCCAACCGTAGCCATGGCCATGCCCGATGGCGGCCCCCGTCACGGCGCCGAGCACCAACGCGGTGGAGCGCCTTTCGCCCAGCTGGACCTGACCCGCGAGCAGCGCCAGCAGATCCGTCAACTGATGGGCGAGCAGATGAAGAGCCGCCACGAAATCACCCAGCGCTACCTGGCCAAGCTGCCGGCAGCCGACCAGAAGGCACTCAAGGACGAACTCAAGGCAAGCCACGACAAGGTCGACACCCAGATCCGCGGCATGCTCAAGCCAGAGCAGCAGAAGCAGTTCGATGAAATGAAGAAGAAGCAGGCAGAGCGCAAGGCCGAGTGGGCCGAGTTCAAAGCCTGGAAAGCTGAAAAAGCCAGCAAGGCCCAGTAAGCTGTCCACACCCCGCCCGACCTGCCCCCGCAGGTCGGGCTTCTTTCGTTTGAGGTAATGCCCTTGCGTTCACTGTTCTGGCGCATCCTGGCCAGCTTCTGGCTGGCCATCACCCTGGTTGCCGGGCTGTCGATCCTGCTCGGCCACATGCTCAATCAGGACGCCTGGATCCTCAGCCGCCACCCGGGGCTCAATACCCTGGCCATGAACTGGTCGGCGCGCTACGAACAGCAAGGGCCCGAGGCCGCGCAGCGTTATCTGGAGCTGCGCAAGCGGCGCTACAACATCGACGTGCAGGTGCTCAACGAAAGCGGCGAGGCGGTGGTGCCAGGCACGTTCCCGCGCCGCGCAGCAGCCTTCGAGGCGCGCCGGCACAACGGCGAGCCGCTGCCCTGGCGACGCCTCACCGAGGAGTACACCAGCCCCGGCACGGGCGACACCTACCTGCTGATCTACCGCATCCCTCACCCCGAACTCGACGCCTGGCACCGCGACAGCCTGCTGTGGCCGCTGAGTGCATTGGGCATTGCCCTGGTGGTACTGACCCTGTTCAGCCTGCTGGTGACCCTGTCGATCACCCGCCCCCTCAGTCGCCTGCGTGGCGCGGTACATGACCTGGGGCAGACCACCTACCAGCAGAACAGCCTGGCACGCCTGGCCAACCGGCGCGACGAATTCGGTGTGCTGGCCAATGACTTCAACCGCATGGGCGCGCGCCTGCAGAGCCTGATTGCCAGCCAGCGCCAACTGCTGCGTGACGTGTCCCATGAACTGCGCTCACCCCTGGCACGCCTGCGGATCGCCCTGGCCCTGGCCGAGCGGGCAGAGCCTGCACAGCAGCAGGCCTACTGGCCGCGCCTGACCCGCGAGTGCGACCGCCTCGAGGCGTTGATCAGCGAAATCCTGGTGTTGGCGCGGGTGGATGCCGAAAGCGCCAGCGCAGAACCGGTCGACCTCAATGCGCTGCTGGCCAGCGTGCGCAAGGATGCTCAGCTCGCAGCGCCGGAACAGGACATCCAGCTGCACGACACGCCAGGGCTGAGCCTGCAGGGCTGGCCGACACTGATCGAACGTGCGCTGGACAACCTGCTGCGCAATGCCGTGCGCTTCAATCCGCCGGGGCAACCGATCGAGATGAGTGCACAGCGTGAAGGCGAGCGTATCGTGCTGACGGTGCGCGACCACGGGCCGGGGGTGGCCGACGAGCACCTGGCGCAGTTGGGCGAGCCGTTTTTCCGCGCTCCGGGGCAGACCACGGCCGGGCATGGCCTGGGCCTGGCGATCGCGCGCAAGGCGGCGGAACGTCATGGTGGCAGCCTGGTGCTGGGCAACCATGCGCAGGGCGGGTTCGTGGCGACGCTGGAGTTGCCGGTGGCGGGGCCGGCTAGCGCCTGAATAAAGACGGGTGGTGGCTTCTTCGCTGGCAAGTCGGCCCCCACAGGCATGTCACCGTCCTCCAGGGCAAGTGCGCACCTGTGGGAGCTGGCTTTGCCAGCGAAAGGGCCATCTGATGCCTGTATAGCTTAGCGGGGCTGCTCCCAGGCGCTGACAAACGCCTCGACAGACACCACTGGCGCCGTACGCGGCGGGTTAAGCGGCGTGCCCACATACAGGAAGCCGATCAGCTCTTCGGTATCCGCCAACCCGAGGCCCTTGGCCACCTGCGGGCTGTAGGACAGCTCGCCGGTTCGCCACACCGCGCCGATCCCCTGGGCATATGCCGCCAGCAGAATGGCATGCGCCGCACACGCGGCCGCCAGCCGCTGCTCGGACTTGGGCACCTTGAAGTGATCCTGCACGTTCGCGATCACCACAATCAGCAACGGCGCCCGCAGCGGCATGGCATGGGCCTTTTCCAGCGCTGCCTCGGTGGCTTCGCCCTGCGCCTGCACCGCCTCGGCCAGCAGCGCCCCCAATTGTTCGCGGGCCGCGCCTTCGATGGTCAGGAACCGCCAGGGCCGCAATTGGCCATGGTCCGGCGCACGCGAGGCCGCCCGAAACAGCAACTCGCGCTGCGCAGCATCAGGTGCCGGCTCTACCAGGCGAGGAACGGAAACACGGTTGAGCAATGCGTCGAGAGCCTCCATCGGCTACCCCCTGTCGAGAAATGTGCGGCTATTCTACCGTTTACTTAAAGAGGCCCATAGGTAGAATGGCGCCCCTCCGTTTCAACCCAGAGCAGATCACATGGCGTTGCCGACCTTAAGGATCATCGGTTTCATTATCGGCATCTTCCTGATTACCCTGGCGATCAGCATGACCGTGCCCATGGCCACCCTGGTCATCTACGAGCGCACCGGCGACCTGCCGTCGTTTCTGTGGGCCAGCCTGATCACCTTCATTGCCGGCCTGGCCCTGGTCATACCCGGGCGCCCCGAGCACGTGCACCTGCGTCCACGCGACATGTACCTGCTCACCGTGAGCAGCTGGCTGGTGGTGTGCATCTTCGCCGCCCTGCCGTTCCTGCTGACCCAGCACATCAGCTACACCGATGCCTTCTTCGAGAGCATGTCGGGCATCACCGCCACCGGCGCCACCGTGCTCAGTGGCCTGGACAGCATGTCGCCGGGCATCCTGATATGGCGCTCGCTGCTGCACTGGCTGGGCGGCATCGGCTTCATCGGCATGGCGGTTGCGATCCTGCCGCTGCTGCGCATTGGCGGCATGCGCCTGTTCCAGACCGAGTCCTCGGACCGCTCCGAAAAGGTCATGCCCCGCTCGCACATGGTCGCCAAGTCGATCGTGGCGGTGTACGTGGGCATCACCACCATCGGCGGGCTGGGGTTCTGGCTGGCCGGCATGACCCCGTTCGATGCCATCAACCACGCCATGTCGGCGATTTCCACCGGCGGTTTCTCCACCTCCGACCAGTCGCTGGCCAAGTGGGACCAGCCGGCCGTGCACTGGGTGGCGGTGGTGGTGATGATCCTGGGCAGTGTGCCGTTCACCCTCTACGTGGCCACGATGCGTGGCAATCGCAAGGCACTGATCAAGGACCAGCAGGTACAGGGCCTGCTCGGCCTTCTGGTGGCCACCTGGGTGGTGCTGGGTACCTGGTACTGGGCCACCACCAGCCTGCCGTGGTTCGATGCCTTGCGCCACGTGGCGCTGAACGTGACCTCGGTGGTCACCACCACCGGCTTCGCCCTGGGCGACTACAGCCTGTGGGGCAACTTTTCGCTGATGCTGTTCTTCTACCTGGGTTTCATCGGCGGCTGTTCGGGCTCGACCGCGGGCGGGATCAAGATCTTCCGCTTCCAGGTGGCCTACATCCTGCTCAAGGCCAGCCTCAACCAGCTGATTCACCCGCGCGCGGTGATCAAGCAGAAATACAACGGTCACCGCCTCGACGAAGAGATCGTGCGGTCGATCCTGACCTTCTCGTTCTTCTTCGCCATCACCATCTGCATCATCGCGCTGCTGCTTTCGCTGCTGGGCGTGGACTGGATGACTGCCCTGACCGGCGCGGCCAGCACCGTATCCGGCGTAGGCCCGGGCCTGGGCGAAACCATCGGCCCGGCGGGCAACTTCGCCACCCTGCCCGACGCCGCCAAGTGGATCCTGGCCGGCGGCATGCTGCTGGGCCGCCTGGAAATCATTACGGTGCTGGTTCTGTGCATGCCGGCGTTCTGGCGGCACTGACGCCCTGGGCCGACGCCTCGGGGCCGGCACTGCGCGCCAGCTCCATGCGTGTGCGGTATTCCCCGGGGGTGAGGTCGAACCAGCGCCGGAAGGCCCGGAAGAAGTTGCTCGGGTCGGCAAAACCCAGCAGGTAGGCAGCCTCCAGCAATGTCATGTTCGGCTGCGCAAGGTACTGCTCGGCAAGTTCGCGACGGGTATCGTCGAGCAGGGTCTGAAAGCTGGTGCCCTCCTCCTGCAGGCGCCGCTGCAGCGTGCGCTGCGACAGGTGCAGGGCCTGGGCGACCATTTCGCGCTTGGGTTCGCCCTGGGGCAGCATGCGGCACAGCACCTGACGTGCACGGTGGGTCACCCGGCTTTCGGAAAAACGCGCCAGGTACTCGCCGGCAAAACGGTCGTGCAGAATCGCCATGGCCTCGTTGGCCGTGGGCAACGGCGCCTCCATGTCGGCGCGCTCGAACACCAGCGCATCGTGGGGCGCACCAAACACCAGCGGGGCACGAAACGCCTGCTTGTAGGGTTCTATATCCTGAGGCTGCGGGCCTTGTACCAGCACCCGGCGCAGCTGGATGGTGCGCCCGCTCAACCAGCAGCACAGCGCCAGGGCGCAGGCCAGCGAGGCCTCGGCGCTGTGCCGGGTGGGCGGCAGGTGATCGCCATGCACGGTCAGCACCAGCGAGTAGCCTTCCGGCCCCAGGCGAAAGCTCAGGTCGGAACTCTCCGCGATAATGCGCTGGTAACGCACCAGGCGCTCGAACCCCTCGGCCAGGGTGCGGCTGGACATCAAGGCATAGCCGACCACGTGAAACGATGCCGGGCGCACCACCCGCGCCATGTTCAGGCCGATGGCACGGTTGCCCGACAACTCTTCGGCCAGTTGCCACAAGCGGGTCATGGAGTCCTGGGTGAAACGTGCGTCGGGGTCGTCCAGCGCGGCGAAGTCCAGGCCGAGCTGCTTGAACAGCGCAGGGCAATCGAGCCCTTCGAATTCAAGTGCCTTGACGATCCCCGAGGCCCAGCTTGCTGACGTGGTTCTTTCGCTCATGGCTGGCTTCTTTTGGGTAAGACCGCTCCTGCGGTGAACGCAAAGGATACTAAAGTGGCGCTTATTGTCACTGACTGATACTGCGACACAATTCTAGACTCGGTTCAGGCTCCACGCCGTGCATGTTTCGCCACCTTCGACCGATACGGGAGCGACGCAGTGAACAGCCCCCCACGCTTCAACAGCTTTGCCGAGTTCTATCCGTATTATCTGGGTGAGCATAGCAACCCTGTCTGCCGCCGCCTGCACTTCGTCGGCACCAGCCTGGTGATCGCCCTGCTGGCCTACGCCCTGGCCAGTGCCAACGGCTGGCTGCTGCTGGCGGTCCCGGTGGCCGGTTACGGCTTTGCCTGGGCAGGCCACTTCTTTTTCGAGAAGAACCGCCCCGCCACCTTCACCTACCCCTTCTACAGCCTGCTGGGCGATTTTGTCCTGTACCGCGACATGCTGCGCGGCAAGGTGCAGTTCTGACCATCGCCCGCCCCCTGCGCGTGGCCTAGAGGCTGGGCTCACCCACCGCCCGGGCCTGGCGCAGGGCCTCACGGGCCTGGGCGTCGGCCAGGCGGTACAGCTCGATCGTGCCGTCCCAGTGCTCGATCAAGGCAGTGCACGACTCCACCCAGTCGCCGCAATTGAGGTAGTCCACCTCTCCCACCTTGCGGATTTCGGCGTGGTGGATGTGCCCGCACACCACCCCGTGAAACCCTCGCTTGACGCATTCGCGTGCAATCGCCTCCTCGAAGTCGCTGATAAAGCTCACCGCCGTCTTGACCTTGTGCTTGAGGTAGGCCGACAGCGACCAGTAGCCATAGCCATACCGCGCGCGCCAGTGGTTGAGCCAGCGATTGAGGGTAAGGGTCAGTTCATAGGCCCAGTCACCCAGGAAGGCCAGCCAGCGGTGATAGCGGGTAATCACGTCGAACTGGTCGCCATGGATCACCAGTAGCCGCCTGCCGTCGACGGTGAGGTGCTCGGCCTGGTCCACCAGCTGGATATTGCCCAGCACCAGCTTGGAGTAGCGACGCAGGAACTCGTCGTGGTTGCCGGTCACATAGATCACCTCGGTGCCGCGCTTGCTCATGGTCAGCAGGCGCCGGATCACGTTGGTATGGGCCTGGGGCCAGTACATGCCACCCCGCAGCTTCCAGCCGTCGATGATGTCGCCCACCAGGTAGATGCGATCGGCCTGGTAGCCCTTGAGAAACTGCGACAGATGCTCGGCCTGGCAGTCGCGGGTGCCAAGGTGCACGTCCGAGATCCACAGCGTGCGCACGCGCTGCTTGCGCGAAGGTTTGCCAAGCTCGGCATGGGTCATGGGCAGGCTCCGGGAGAGTTTGTGCGAGCTTGCCTGTGGGCAGTGAATCGACCATGACCGTTGTGCGGCAGTCCTGTGACAGGCCGTCGGGGCATGTACACTGCGTGGCCTGTGCTCCCGATCCAAGGCAACCGCCCGCCAATGACCCCTCGTACCGCCCTGGGCGCCCTGCATGCAGGCGCGCTGTTGTTCGGCCTGACCGGCGTGTTCGGCAAGCTGGCCAGTGCCGGCCCGTCGGTCATCGTGTTCGGCCGTGCGGCCTTCGCCGTGCTGGCCCTGGCCATCTTCGTCGGCGTTGCCCGACAACACTGGCAACCCCTGAAGGCACGGGACTGGCGCGGGCTGACATTGGCCGGGATGTTGCTGGCCGGCCATTGGGTCAGCTTTTTCGTCGCGGTCAAGGTGGCCGGCGTGGCCATCGCGACCCTGGGCTTTGCCAGCTTCCCGGCGTTCACGGTCATTCTGGAAGGGCTGTTGTTCCGTGAGCGCATCCGTCGCAACGAAGCCTTGCTGGTACTGCTGGTGAGCATCGGCCTGGTGTTGGTGACGCCCGATTTCGACCTCGCCAGCCAGGCCACCAGCGGGCTGCTGTGGGCGTTGTTCTCGGGGTTGCTGTTCGCCCTGCTGTCACTGCTCAACCGTGCAGGCTCGCGGCACATTCCGGCGGTACAGGCGGCGCTGTGCCAGAACGCCGTGGTGGCACTGTGTCTGCTGCCGGTGGCGGGCCCGCTGCTGCCTTCGGTGAGCGCGCTGGACTGGCTGTGGCTGGGGCTGCTGGGGGTGTTCTGCACCGGCGTGGCACACAGCCTGTTCGTGGCCAGCCTGGCGGTGATCAAGGCCCGTACCGCCGCCGTGGTGTTTGCCATGGAGCCGGTCTACGGCATCGCCATGGCCTGGGTGATCTTCGCCGAGCAGCCCACCTTGCGCATGCTGATGGGCGGGGTGCTGATCATTCTGGCCATCGTGATTTCAAGCCGTCTGGCCGCCGGCGCACCACACACCGCACCCGCCACCTCCGGCGGCTGAGTCAGGCGCGGTCGTTGTGGCCCAGGTCGCGCTGCGGGTCGATCTGGTCGCGGACCCGCTGCTTGAGCACCTTGGCCTCGGGGAAACCGCCATCGGCCTTGCGTTCCCAGATCTGCACGCCATCGCAGGTGATGCGAAAGTTGCCGCCCGTGGCCGGTTCCAGGGCCACCCGGGCCAGGTCGTCACTGAAGGTGCTCAGCAGTTCCTGGGCCAGCCAGGCGGCGCGCAGCAGCCATTGGCACTGCGTGCAATAGGTGATGACAATTTCGGGTTTGGATACGGACATGGGGTAACGGTCTCCTGATAGGTGGTCGCGCTTATACTAGCCACCTTTAGCCTTTGCTCCGAGAGCCGCGATGCGTCGTCTGCTGTTGTGCCTGTTGCTGTCCCTTACCTCCCTTGCCCTCTGCGCCGCCGAGGCCGCCCGGCCCAAGGTCGGCCTGGTGCTGTCCGGCGGGGCGGCGCGCGGCCTGGCCCACATCGGTGTGCTCAAGGCGCTGGAAGAACAGGGGGTGAAGATCGACGCCATCGCCGGCACCAGCATGGGCGCGGTTATCGGCGGGTTGTACGCCTCGGGCTACAAGATCGACGAGCTGGAGAAGCTGGCCCTGGCCATCGACTGGCAGCAGGCGTTGTCCGATGCACCGCCGCGCAAGGACATCCCCTTCAGGCGCAAGCAGGACGACCGCGACTTCCTGGTCAAACAGCGCCTGAGCTTTCGCGACGACGGCAGCCTGGGCCTGCCGTTGGGGGTGATCCAGGGGCAGAACCTGGCGCTGCTGCTCGAAAGCCTGCTGGCCCACGCCAGTGACACCCGTGACTTCGACAAGCTGCCGATCCCGTTCCGCGCAGTGGCCACCGATATCGCCAGCGGCGAGAAAGTGGTGTTTCGCAAGGGCCACCTGCCCCAGGTGATCCGCGCCAGCATGTCGATCCCGGCGGTGTTCGCCCCGGTCGAGCTGGACGGCCGCCTGCTGGTCGACGGCGGCATGGTCGATAACATCCCGCTGGATATCGTGCGTGAGATGGGTGTGGACATGGCGATCGTCGTCGATATCGGCACGCCGCTGCGCAATCGCAAGCAGTTGGCCACGGTGGTCGATGTGCTCAACCAGTCGATCACCCTGATGACCCGGCGCAACTCCGAAGAGCAACTGGCCTCGCTGCACCGCGACGACATCCTGGTACAGCCGCCGCTGTCGAGCTTTGGCGTCACCGACTTCGGCCGGGCCCAGGACATGATCGACGCCGGCTACCGCGCCACCCGCCTGCTCGACCCGCGCCTGGCCAGCCTGCGCCGGGTCAACGACACGGCGGTGCAACTGGCCGAGGCGCGCTCGGCCGGGCAACGCACTCCGGTGATTACCGCCATCAAGGTCGAGAACGACTCCAAGGTCAGTGACGACGTGATCCGCTACTACATTCGCCAGCCCATCGGCGAACCGCTGGAGCTCGACCGCCTGCGCACCGACATGGGCACCCTGTACGGCCTGGACTACTTCGACCGGGTGCAGTACCGCGTGGTGCACAAGGGCGACGAGAACACCCTGGTGATCAACGCCCGGGGCCGACGTGGCGGCACCGACTATCTGCGGCTGGGGCTGAACCTGTCCGATGACCTGCGTGGCGACAGCGCCTTCAACCTGGGCGCCAGCTACCGCGTCAACGGCATCAACCGCCTGGGCGCCGAGTGGCTCACCCGAGCCCAGATCGGCGACAAGCAGGAGCTCTACAGCGAGTTCTACCAGCCGCTGGATACCGGGTCGCGCTACTTCGTGGCGCCCTACCTGGACATCGGCTCGCAGAACATCGAGGCCACCCTGGACAACGACCCCATCGCCGAGTACCGCCTCGAACGCTATGGCTTCGGGCTCAACCTGGGCCGCCAGATCGGCAACAACGGCGAAGTGCGCCTGGGGGTGGGCCAGGCCTGGGGGCAGGCCGAGGTACGCATCGGCGAACAGGGCCTGCCCAAGGTGAACTTCAACGAAGGCTTCTATGACCTCAAGTATTCGTTCGACACCCTGGACAACGTCTACTTCCCCCACAGCGGCGAAGACGTCAGCCTGACCCTGCGCCAGTTCGAGCCGGGCCTGGGCTCCGACCAGCGCTATCGCCAATGGGACATGAAACTGGACAAGGCCCTGAGCAGCGGGCCGAACACCTGGGTATTCGGCGGTCGCTATGCGCGGACTCTGGATGATGCCGAGGTGGTCACCTCGAGCTTCGTGATGGGCGGCGCCCGGCAGCTGTCGGGCTTTCGCCAGGACTCGGTGTCAGGCCAGAACCTGAGCCTGATGCGCATGGTCTACTACCGGCGCCTGACCCCGCGCTCCTACCTGCCGCTGGACTTCCCGCTGTATCTGGGCGGCTCGCTGGAACGCGGCCGCGCCTGGAACAACGACAACGAGTTCGACAGCGGCTACATCAACGCCGCGAGCATCTTCCTGGGCTTCGAAACGCCGCTGGGGCCGCTGAACTTCAGCTACGGCATGAACACCGAGAACCAGAAGGCGTTCTACCTCAACCTGGGGCAGACCTTCTAGGACTTCTCCAGGTTGCCCAGGATGCGCGCGTGCACCCGCATGCACACGCGCAGCTCTTCTTCGTCGATGCCTTCGAACAGCTCGACGCGCAAGGCGTTGGCAATGGTCTCGATCTGGTCGATCAACGGCTTGGCGGGCGGGCACAACACGATCTTCTTGGCGCGCCGGTCCTCCAGCACGGCCTGGCGCTTGACCAGGCCCTGGGCCTCGAGGCTGTCGAGCAGACGGGCCAGGGTCGGCCCTTCAACCCCCACGCTCTGCGCCAGTTCACGCTGGGTGGGGGCCTCGTCGAAGCGCGCCAGGTGCAGCAGCACCAGCCAGCGCGCCTGCGACAGGTTGAGCCCGGCCAGGCGGCGGTCCAGCTCGGCGCGCCAACCCCGGGACATATGGGCCAACTGCATCCCGAAACGGTGGTGATCGGTCAACGGCATAGGAAACTCATCATCAGAACTAATTAATAGGCAGCTAATCATGCCCTTGGGCCTTAGGCAAGGCTCATGCCGTCGGCAGGCGCTGCATAATCGTCATAAATGATGACAAACAACCTTTCTACATCTCGAACTCGGCCGCCAGTGCGGCGCGCACGCAATACAGCACGCCCTCAGGCACGCGTCCGCCAAACTGCTCGATGATCGCCGACACCGGCGGCAACTCGCCTTCGCCGTCGAGGAACGCGTCCTGGATCTCGCCCATCAGGTCCTCGGGCAGGTCCAGCGCCTGTTCCAGTGACAGCTGTTGGCGACCGATGGCCTCGGCCAGCAGGCTGTAAACGTTCTTTTCACTGCATTGCAGCTGGCCGGCGATCTGCAGCGGAGTCATGCCCGCGCGGGCCAGGCTGATCAGCTCGTGGCGCAGGTCGGCGACCGGGGCCGGGGCCTCTGCAGCGCCGCCCAGCACCTCGAGGAAGGCCTGGCCGTAGCGCTCCAGCTTGCGTGCCCCCACGCCACTGACCTGGGCCATCTCGCTGAGGCTGCCGGGCTGACTGCGCAGCATCTCCAGCAGGGTCGAGTCGGGGAAGATGACATACGGCGGCACGCCATGCTCCTCGGCCAGCTTGCGCCGCAGGGCGCGCAAGGCGTCCCACTGTTCGCGTTCCTCGCCGCGCACCAGCTGGCTGGCCGGGCTGCCCGAGCTGCTGCTCTTGCTGCTGGTCTGCGGCTTGAGGTCGCGGCGCAGCTCAAGGGTGACTTCACCACGCAGCAAGGGCCGGCACGTATCGGACAGGCGCAGCCCGCCATAGCCTTCCAGGTCGATATCGGCCAGGCCACGCGCCACCAGCTGGCGGAACAGCGAACGCCACTCGCCTTCTGCGCGAGCCTTGCCCACGCCATACACGGCAAGCTTCTCGTGCCCGAAGCTGCGGATCTTCTCGTTGTCCTTGCCCAGCAGCACGTCCACCAGATGCCCCACGCCGTAGCGCTGGCCAGTACGGTAGATGGCCGACAGCGCCTGGCGCGCAGGCTCGGTGGCGTCCCAGGTCTGCACGCCGTCGACGCAGTTGTCGCAGTGCCCGCAGGGCTGGGGCAGTTCTTCATCGAAATAGTTGAGCAGGGTCTGGCGACGGCAGCGGGTCTCTTCGCACAGTGCCAGCATGGCATCGAGCTTGTGCTGCTCGACCCGTTTGTGACGCTCGTCACCTTCGGAGTTCTGCAGCATCTGCTTGAGCATCACCATGTCCTGCAGGCCGTAGGCCATCCAGGCATCGGCGGGCAGGCCGTCACGGCCGGCGCGACCGGTTTCCTGGTAGTAGGCTTCCAGCGACTTGGGCAGGTCCAGGTGGGCCACGAAACGCACGTTGGGCTTGTCGATGCCCATGCCGAAGGCGATGGTCGCGACCATGATCAGGCCTTCCTCGTTGAGGAAGCGGCGCTGATTGCTGGCGCGGGTCTCGGCAGGCAGGCCGGCGTGATAGGGCAGCGCCGGGAACCCCTGCTCGCACAAAAACGCGGCCACATCGTCGACCTTCTTGCGCGACAGGCAATAGACGATGCCGGCGTTGCCGCGCCGCTCGTTGAGGAACGCCAGCAACTGCTTGCGCGGCTGTTCCTTGGGCACGATGCGATAGAAGATGTTCGGCCGGTCGAAACTCGACAGAAAGCGCTCGGCGTTCTGCAGGTGCAGGCGGGTGACGATCTCTTCGCGGGTACGCATGTCCGCGGTGGCGGTCAGGGCAATGCGCGGCACGTTGGGGAAGAGTTCGGCCAGTTGCCCCAGTTGCAGGTATTCAGGGCGGAAGTCATGGCCCCATTGCGACACGCAATGCGCCTCGTCGATGGCGAACAGCGCGATGTCCAGGCTGCGCAGAAAATCCAGCATGCGTGGCTGCACCAGGCGTTCCGGGGCCAGGTACAGCATCTTGAGCTCGCCGCGACGAATGCGCATGGCCAGTTCGCGCTGCTGGTCGGCGCTCATCGTGGAGTTCAGCGAAGCCGCGGCGACACCCAGCTCGTCGAGGGTCGCCACCTGGTCGTCCATCAGCGCGATCAGCGGCGACACCACCACTGCCAGGCCTTCGCGCAGCAGCCCCGGAACCTGGAAGCACAGCGACTTGCCGCCGCCGGTGGGCATCAGTACCAGCGCATCGCCGCCTTTGGCCACGCATTCGATGATCGCCCCCTGGCGCCCGCGAAAGCTGTCGTAGCCGAAGATGTCCTTGAGGACGCGCTGAGCCTGTTCGAGCATAAAAACTCCATAAATCGCAGAACCATCCTGGCCACAGGCTGGATGAAAAGCTTCCCCGCCACACCTGAAATTGCGTAAGCGGCTTTTGCCGGGGCCGCATGCTGGCGTGACCGGGCGCAAAAGCCGGGCATTATACCGGACACGGCGCCCGTGCAGGGGGCTCTGCGATAGGCGTCATCCTTTGCCTCGCAGGCGCCGCAAGATGCTAGAATTCCAGCATCGTTTATTCCCAAGGTAGCCCTGTAATGTCCTTCGCTGAGCAATTAACCCGCCTGCAAGCCTTCCTCGACGCTGACGAGCTGCACGAAGAAGCACTGGACTACGTTGCCGCACACGGCTACCTGACCGCGCTGTCGATCTGCTCCGAAGCCGTTCCCGAGCGTGAATGGATCGACGCCCTGTTCGCCGAGCCGCCGCACTACAAGGACGAGGCCCAGCGCGAAGAAATCGAAAGCACACTGATCAAGCTCAAGGATCACATCGCCCGCCAACTGGCCAGCGATGAGGAGTTCGAGCTGCCGTGCGACCTGGACCTTGGCGACGAGCCGGACGACTCCGAGCTGCGCGGCTGGTGCATCGGCTTCATGGAAGGGGTGTTCCTGCGTGAAGCGGCCTGGTTCGAAAGCGCCGAGGAAGAGGTCAGCGAAATGCTGCTGCCGATCATGGTCGGTTCCGGCCTGTTCGACGAAGAGGCCGAGTTCGCCGACATCGCCAGCGACGCCAACCTGATGGACGACATGATCGTGCAGATCCCCGAGGCGCTGACGGCCTTGTACCTGCTGTGCCATGCCCCGGACGAGAAACCTGCGCTGCTCAAGCCTCGCCACCACTGAGTCTGCATCCATGCGCTACCTGCTGCTGGCCATCGGCTGGCTCAGCGTCGCGCTGGGGGTGATCGGCATCTTCCTCCCGGTGCTGCCGACCACCCCTTTTCTGTTATTGGCGGCAGCCTGCTTTGCGCGCAGCTCGCCCCGCTTTCACGCATGGCTGGTCAATCACCCGCGGCTTGGGCCGTGGATTCGCGACTACCTGGGCGGTGAGGGCATTCCGCTCAAGGCCAAGGTATACGCCATCGGGCTGATGTGGCTGAGCATAGGCTTTTCGTGCTACCTGGTGCCCTTGCCGTGGGCACGCGGGTTCATGCTCACCAGTGCGGTACTGGTGACCGTGTACATCGCGCGGCAGAAGACCTTGCGCAAGCGTACCTAGGCGCAACCACGCGCCCACCCCATCGCGGGCCAAGCCCGCTCCCACAGCTACTTCATTGCTCTTGTGGGAGCGGGCTTGGCC
>NZ_JASCPN010000036.1:0-54645 GCF_029960155.1 Pseudomonas sp. PS01300
CGGTACATCGTCGACCGCCGCAGTTGACCGCAGCGGCCCTTCGCCGGCAATGCCGGCTCCTGCATCGAACCCTGTAGGAGCCGGCATTGCCGGCGAAACGCGCACCACATACCTCAATGGGCAGCCTTCACCGCAATAAGGTAAACTGCCGCCTCATCACACCTATAACGATTCGCCTGATGCCCACGACGTTTCAAGAGATCCCCCGCGAACGCCCGGTCACGCCGCTGCTTGACCGTGCCGATACGCCAGCCGGCCTGCGTCGTCTGGCCGAAGCCGACCTGGAGAAACTGGCCGACGAACTGCGCCAGGAGCTGCTCTATAGCGTCGGCCAGACCGGCGGGCACTTCGGTGCCGGCCTGGGCGTCATCGAACTGACGATCGCCCTGCACTACGTCTTCGACACCCCGGACGACCGGCTGGTGTGGGACGTGGGCCACCAGGCGTATCCGCACAAGATCCTCACGGGTCGGCGCGAACGCATGCACAGCCTGCGTCAGAAGGACGGCCTGGCCGCCTTCCCGCGCCGCGTCGAGAGCGAGTACGACACCTTTGGCGTCGGGCACTCCAGCACCTCGATCAGCGCCGCGCTGGGCATGGCCATCGCCGCCCGCCTGCAGAACCAGGCACGCAAGTCGATTGCAGTGATCGGTGACGGCGCGCTCACCGCCGGCATGGCCTTCGAGGCGTTGAATCACGCCCAGGAAGTCAACGCCGACATGCTGGTGATCCTCAACGACAACGACATGTCGATTTCGCGCAATGTCGGCGGCCTGTCCAACTACCTGGCCAAGATCCTCTCCAGCCGCACCTATGCAAGCATGCGCGAGGGCAGCAAGAAGGTGCTGTCGCGCCTGCCCGGCGCCTGGGAGATCGCCCGCCGCACCGAGGAGTATGCCAAGGGCATGCTGGTGCCCGGCACCCTGTTCGAAGAGCTGGGCTGGAACTACATCGGCCCCATCGACGGCCACGACCTGCCTACCCTGATCGCCACCCTGCGCAACATGCGCGACCTCAAGGGGCCGCAGTTCCTGCACGTGGTGACCAAGAAGGGCAAGGGTTTCGCCCCGGCCGAGGTCGACCCGATCGGCTACCACGCGATCACCAAGCTCGAACCGCTGGACGCCCCGGCCACCGCGCCGAAAAAGGCCGCCGGGCCGAAGTACTCGGCGGTGTTCGGCCAGTGGCTGTGCGACATGGCCGCTGCCGACCAGCGCCTGGTGGGCATCACCCCCGCCATGAAGGAAGGCTCGGACCTGGTGGCGTTCAGCGAACGCTACCCCGAGCGCTACTTCGACGTGGCGATTGCCGAGCAGCACGCGGTGACGCTGGCGGCGGGCATGGCCTGCGAGGGCGCCAAGCCGGTGGTGGCGATCTATTCGACCTTCCTGCAGCGCGCCTACGACCAGTTGATCCATGACGTGGCGGTGCAGAACCTCGACGTGCTGTTCGCCATCGACCGCGCCGGCCTGGTGGGCGAAGACGGCCCGACCCACGCCGGCAGCTTCGACCTGTCGTTCCTGCGCTGCATCCCCGGCATGCTGGTGATGACCCCCAGCGACGAGAACGAACTGCGCAAGATGCTCAGCACCGGGCACCTGTACAACGGCCCTGCCGCCGTGCGCTACCCGCGTGGCAGCGGGCCGAACGCGACGATCGACGGCGACCTTGAGCCGCTGGAGATCGGCAAGGGCGTGATTCGCCGCCAGGGCAGCAAGGTCGCCCTGCTGGTGTTCGGTGTGCAACTGGCCGAAGCGCTGAAGGTGGCCGAAAACCTGGATGCCACCGTGGTCGACATGCGTTTCGTCAAGCCGCTGGATGAAGCGCTGGTGCGCGAGCTGGCCGGCAGCCATGAACTGCTGGTGACCATCGAAGAGAACGCCATCATGGGCGGCGCCGGCTCTGCGGTCAGCGAGTTCCTGAGCGCTGAAGGCGTGCTCAAGCCGATGCTGCACCTGGGCTTGCCGGATGTGTACGTCGAGCATGCCAAGCCGGCGCAGATGCTGGCCGAATGCGGGCTGGATGCTGCCGGGATCGAGACTTCGGTGCGGCAGCGGATGCAACTGCTGGGCCTTTAGCCCCTTTCGCCAGCCAGGCTGGCTCCTGCCTGCAGGAGCCAGCCTGGCTGGCGAAGGGCGCATCAGCCCAGCTGACGCGGTACCCGGTACAGGTAAAGGATCACCACGCTGGCGATGGCCAGCAGAATCTGCGGCACTCCCTCCAGGCCCACGAACACCGACAGTGCGGCCACCCACGCCGGCAGGCAGGCAAACAGCATCGACACACGGCGAACCCGCGCCAGCTCTATCCAGGCCGCCGGCTCTTCAGCGCTGTTCAGCGCCTTTTCAGTGGCAATCAATGCACGCTTGTAGGCGCTGAAACGCGGCAGGCTGAAGAACATCGAGGCCAGCCCGGCCAGAAACACCGGCATCACCAGCAGCGGGACACGCGCCACGCTGCCCCCGAATGCCCAGCCGAACACCAGCAGCGGCGCCAGGGCAATCGCGAAGAACTGCCACCAGGCGAACGCCAGCCGCCGCTTGACCTGGCCGCGGGTCACGCCCGACCGGCCTCGCCCTGGTGCTCGTTGCCCATCATGTGGCCGAGCTTGCCGGCCTTGGTGGCCAGGTAGTGCTTGTTATGCGGATTGTGCCCGGTGTGCAGCGGCACGCGCTCGGCTACCGCAATGCCCATGGCGGTGAGGGCTTTTACCTTGCGCGGGTTGTTGGTCATCAGGCGCAATGACGTGACGCCCAGGTGCTCGAGCATCGGCTGGCACATGGCGTAGTCACGCTGGTCGGCGGCAAAGCCCAGGCGCTCGTTGGCCTCGACGGTGTCGGCGCCGCCGTCCTGCAGTTCGTAGGCGCGAATCTTGTTAAGCAGGCCGATGCCACGGCCCTCCTGACGCAGATACAGCAGCACGCCACGGCCTTCGCGGGCGATGGCCTGCAGAGCGGCCTCCAGCTGCGAACCACAGTCGCAGCGCTGGCTGAACAGCGCATCGCCGGTCAGGCATTCGGAATGCAGGCGCCCCAGTACCGGCTCGCCATCGGCTACATCACCCAGGCTGAGCACAACGTGCTCGCGGCCGGTGGCTTCGTCGAGAAAACCATGCATGGTGAACGTGGCAAAGGGGGTGGGCAGCTTGGAAGCGGCAACAAAGACGACGGGCACCTTGTGCTCCTGATCAATAACGTGAAATTTGATGTGCGCCGATTGTAACAGCAGCGTAAGGCAGGTGCTTAGGCTGAATTCTTGGGCAAACAGATCGAGAAGTTAGATGCTGGCACGTGCGCCCTGCCCGGAATCGGGAACGGATACGGCTGCTGCCAGCGCTCGAAGATCTCGCGCAATTCGCCGCTGGCGATCAATTCGTCCATGCGCCGATCGAACAGCGCCCGGAGCGCACAGGCCTGCTCGGTCCTGGCAAAGGCCAGGTACAACGGCAACTCGGCGATGTGGGTGCGGCGGAACCGGGCCTTGTCACGGGCCTGGTTGTACACGTAGTCCACCTCGGTCTGGGCATCGATGTAGAAGTCCACGCGCTTGAGTTCGAGCATCGGCAGGATGCCGTCGCGCCGCTGCACCTCGCGAAACTCCTTCACATCGGGCAGGTAGCGCTGGTACTCGTAGCCACGCACCCAGGAGAGCTTGTAGCGGCCGATGGTGGCGGCGCTCGGCACCGGCAGGCTGGCCAGCCCCAGGGCGTAGATATGGTCCTGGTCGAAGGCGTTGCGCGGGCAAAGGTAGTCGTTGCTTTCCTGCTCGTAGGAGCCGACCCAGGCATCGGCCTCGGCGCGTTTGACCAGGCCCACTGCGCGGCTGTAGGGCACGCTGATGGCGAGCACCTTGACCCCCGCCGGCTCGAACACCTTGCGCAGCACGTCCCAGGCCATGCCGCGCCCTTCGACGTCGGTGTAGTCCGGCCAGATCTCGCTGGCCAGGCGCACCTCCTGCGGCAACGCGGTCGGCTCGCCAGCCCAGGCGATGCCGCCACCCAGCGCCAACACCAGCAGCAACACTCGCCATGCGCGCATCAGGCCACTCCCTTCAGGTGAAACTCCACACCAGCGCCTGCATGCCCAACCAGGCGAACACGCCGGCCAGCACGTCATCGAACATGATGCCGAAACCGCCATGCACATGCCGGTCGATCCAGCGGATCGGCCACGGCTTGAGTATGTCGAAGAAGCGGAACATCAGAAAGCCTGCCAACAACCATAGCCAACCTTCCGGTACCAGCCAGAGGGTTATCCACATGCCGACCATCTCGTCCCACACGATGCCCTCGTGGTCATGCACGCCCAGGTCGTCGGCGACCTTGCCGCACAACCATACGCCGAACAGCATGGTCAGCCCCAGCATCAGCCAGTAGCCCCAGTCGGGCAGCATCTGCCACAGCGGGATGAACGGCACGGCCACCAGCGAACCCCAGGTGCCCGGCGCCTTGGGCAGGGTGCCGGAGCCGAAGCCGAAGGCCAGAAAATGCCAGGGGTTGCGCCAGACTGAAGGCGGCACGTTTTCTGCCGGCACCTGATTGGGGTGATCGGTCACGGTGTCTCCCTAAAAATGTTGATAACCCCGCGTGCGCGGGGTGATGTCCGCCCCGGCGTGGTCACGCAGGCTGACGCCGCTGCCCGCCTCCACCCGACCGACCACGTGCACCGGCCAGCCGGCAGCCTGCAGGCCGGCCAGGTGCGCGGGGGGCAAGGTGAAGGCAATCACGTAGTCGTCGCCACCGGTGAGCGCGGCCTGTCGCGCACCTTCCAGGCCCAGCAGGCCCTGCAGCGCCGCACCCAGCGGCAGCTGTTCGAGCGACAGCACAATCGACACGCCCGAGGCCGTGGCAATGTGTCCGCAATCGGCCAGCAGGCCATCGGAGATATCCAGCGCCGCGCTGGCCTTGCCTCGCAGCGCCTGACCCAGCGCCAGTTGCGGTGGCGGCGACCAGTAGTGCGCCAGCAGCGGCTCGGCCAGCGCCACCGCCGCCTCGCGTTCGCCAAGCACCAGCGGCAAGGCCCCGGCAGCGTTGCCCAGCTCACCGCCGACACACACCAGGTCACCAGGCTGCGCACCGCTGCGCGTCAGGGCCTGGCCGGCAGGCACGCGGCCGAACACGGTCATGGTCAGGCTCAGCGGCCCATGGGTGGTGTCCCCGCCTACCAGGCTCAGGCCGCATTGTCGGGCCATCAGGTTCAGACCCTGGGAATAGGCCTTCAACCAATCGGCGTGAACCGTCGGCAGGGTCAGGGCAAGGGTAAAGGCCACGGGGGTGGCGCCCATGGCTGCCAGGTCACTGGCAGCCACCGCCAGCGAGCGCTGGCCGAGCAGGAACGGTTCGCACACAGCCGGGAAATGCACCCCGGCCACCAGCGTGTCGGTGGACACGGCCAGTTGCTCGCCGGCCGGCAGCGCCAGCAGGGCGCAATCGTCGCCGATCCCCAGGGCGACCCCGTCGCCGGCCTGCGCACAGGGCGCGGCGGCGAAGTAGTGGCGGATCAGCTCGAATTCACCCATGGGCAGGCAGCGCCGCAATCAGCGCTTGAACGCCTTCACTTCGGCTTCGCGCAGCCGCGGTGCGAGCTTGTCGAGCACACCGTTGACGAACTTGTGCCCGTCAGTGGCGCCGTACACCTTGGCCAGCTCGATACCTTCGTTGATGACCACGCGATAAGGCACGTCGACCCGCTTGATCAGCTCCCAGGTGGACAGGCGCAGCACCGACAGCTCGACCGGATCGAGCTCTTCGAGCACGGTGTCCAGGCAAGGCGCGAGGGCCTTGTCGATTTCTTCCTTGATCGCCGGCACGCCGTGCAGGATCTCGCGGAAGTAGGCACCGTCGACATCGGTGAAATCGTTATCGACCCGGAACTGCGCTTCGATCTCGTTCAGCGAGTGCTTGGCCATGTGCCACTGGTACAGCGCCTGGGTCGCGAGCTTGCGGGCTTCGCGACGCTTGGCGCTCTTGGAGGGCTTGCCAGCATCCGCAGGTTTTGGATCGCGCGGGTTGAAACGATCGCTTTCGTCGCTAATCACTTGGCCTCCAACTGCGCCAGCAGGCTGACCATTTCCAGGGCGGACAGGGCCGCTTCGGCGCCCTTGTTGCCGGCCTTGGTGCCGGAACGCTCGATGGCCTGTTCGATCGAATCGACGGTCAGGACACCGAAGGCAACCGGCACGCCGAACTCCATGGACACCTGGGCCAGGCCCTTGGTGCATTCGCCCGCCACGTATTCGAAGTGCGGGGTGCCACCACGGATCACGGCGCCCAGGGCGATGATCGCGGCGTATTCGCTCTGCTGGGCGACCTTCTGTGCCACCAGCGGAATCTCGAACGCACCCGGTGCACGGATGATGGTGATGTCGCTTTCGCTCACGCCGTGGCGAACCAGTGCATCAACGGCACCGCTTACCAGGCTTTCGACGACGAAGCTGTTGAAGCGGCCAACCACCAAAGCATAGCGACCTTTGGGGGCAATGAAGGTACCTTCGATGGTCTTCAGGGACATTGCGGGGTTCTCATCTTAAAGAGCCAGGCCGCAACGGTGCGGCCTGTGGGAGTTTTGTTCCGGATCAACAGCGGGAAACCAGCCCCTGCTTTATTCGGAGGGCACGTATTCTACAACTTCCAGATCGAATCCGGATATCGCATTGAACTTCATTGGCGAACTCATCAGGCGCATCTTGCGTACGCCCAGGTCGCGCAGAATCTGCGAACCGGCACCCACGGTGCTGTAGGTGGTGGGTGTCTTGACCTGGCTGCTGTCGGCACTTTCGCGGATATGCGCCAGCAGCACGTCGCCGTCCAGCGGGTGTCCGAGCAGCAGCACCACGCCGCTGCCGGCCTCTGCCACGGCGCTCATGGCGGCGCGCAGGCTCCAGCGGCCGGGCTGCTTGACCAGCAGCAGGTCGCGCAGCGGGTCCATGTTGTGCACCCGCACCAGGGTCGGTTCCTCGGCGCAGATCTTGCCCAGGGTCAGGGCCATGTGCACGTCGCCTTCGACCGAATCGCGGTAGGTCACCAGGTTGAACTGACCCAGTTCGCTGTCCAGCGGCTGCTCGGAAATCCGCTGAATGGTACGTTCGTGGATCATGCGGTAGTGGATCAGGTCGGCGATGGTGCCGATCTTGATGTTGTGCTCGGCGGCGAACACTTCCAGCTCGGCGCGACGCGACATGGTGCCGTCGTCGTTCATCACCTCGCAGATCACCCCGCTCGGCTCGAAACCGGCCATGCGCGCCAGGTCGCAGGCCGCCTCGGTGTGGCCGGCACGGGCCAGGGTACCGCCGGGCTGGGCCATCAGCGGGAAGATGTGGCCCGGGCTGACGATGTCTTCGGCCTTGGCGTCCCGGGCGGCGGCGGCCTGCACGGTGCGCGCGCGGTCGGCGGCGGAGATGCCGGTGGTGACGCCTTCGGCAGCTTCGATCGAAACGGTGAACTTGGTGCCGAAGCCCGAGCCGTTGCGCGGGGCCATCAGCGGCAGCTTGAGCAGCTCGCAGCGCTCGCGCGACATCGGCATGCAGATCAGGCCACGGGCGTGCTTGGCCATGAAGTTGATGTGTTCGGCCTTGCAGCACTCGGCGGCCATGATCAGGTCGCCTTCGTTCTCGCGGTCTTCGTCATCCATCAGGATGACCATTTTGCCCTGGCGAATGTCTTCGACCAGTTCTTCGATGCTGTTGAGCGCCACGCGGCACCCCCTTCTAAATCAGGATTTCAGGTAGCCGTTGGCGGCCAGGAAACTTTCGGTGATGCCACCCTTGCCCGGCTCGGCGGCCTTGTCGCCCAGCAGCAGACGCTCCAGGTAACGGGCCAGCAGGTCGACCTCAAGGTTAACCCGACGCCCGGTGCGGTAGTCGGCCATGATGGTTTCAGCGAGGGTGTGCGGCACGATGGTCAGCTCGAACTCGGCGCCATCGACCTGGTTGACCGTGAGGCTGGTGCCATCGACGGTGATCGAGCCCTTGTGGGCGATGTACTTGGCCAGCTCGGCCGGCGCGCGCAGGCGGAACTGGATGGCGCGGGCGTTATCGCTGCGCGAGATGACCTCGCCGACACCGTCGACGTGGCCGCTGACCAGGTGGCCGCCCAGGCGGCTGCTGGGGGTCAGGGCCTTTTCCAGGTTGACCCGGCTGCCTACCTTGAAGTCGGCAAAGGCGGTGCAGTCGAGGGTTTCGCGGCTGACGTCAGCCCAGAAACCGTCGCCAGGCAGTTCGACGGCGGTCAGGCACACGCCGTTGACGGCGATGCTGTCGCCCAGTTTCACGTCGCCCAGGTCGAGCTTGCCGGTTTCGACATACACGCGCACGTCGCCGCCTTTGGGGGTGAGTGAACGGATGCTGCCGATGGATTCGATGATGCCGGTGAACATGAGTCCTCCTTCAGAACGGGTCGCGCAAGGCGCAGGCCGCGAATTATACGCCGGGCGCAGGCACAGGAATGGCAGTGACTCGCCAGTCATCGCCTACGGCGCGCATGTCGGTGATGTTGAGGGCCTGCGCTTCGCTCATTCTGGCCAGGGGCCAATCGAGCAATGGGCGGGCACTGGAGCCGAGAAACTTGGCAGCGATGAAGAGCTGGTATTCGTCCACCAGGCCCTGTTGCGCGAAGGCACCGGCCAGGCCCGGGCCGGCCTCCACCAGCACCTCGCTGGCACCACGCCGGGCCAGTTCGCGCAGCAGCGCGGGCAGATCGACGTGCCCGTCGGTGCCGGGCAGGCTCAGCAGGTCATGGCCGGCCTCGGCGTACTGCGCAACTGGCGCGGCGGCCGTCACCACCAGCACCGGGCCGGCCTGGAAGAACGGCGCCGTCAGCGGCAGGCGCAGGCGCCCGTCGATGAGCACGCGCAACGGTGGGCGGGCCATCGCCAGGGCGGTGCTGCCGGCGTCCAGCCCAAGCTCGTCGGCGCGCACGGTCATGCGCGCGTTGTCGGCCAGCACGCTCTGGGCGCTGGTCAGCACCACGCTGGAGCGCGCGCGCAGACGCTGCACCGCCGAGCGTGCGGCCGGGCCGGTGATCCACTGGCTCTCGCCACTGGCCATGGCGGTGCGCCCGTCCAGGCTCATCGCCAGCTTGACCCGCACAAAGGGCAGGCCGTGTTCCATGCGTTTCAGAAAGCCCGGGTTGAGTGCGCGGGCCTCGGCCTCCAGCACACCGCTGGCAACCTCGACACCGACGTCGGCCAGGCGCTTGAGCCCCTGCCCCGCCACTTGCGGGTTGGGGTCCTGCATGGCCGCCACCACCCGCGCCACACCGGCCTTGACCAGCGCCTCGGCACATGGCGGCGTGCGCCCGTGGTGGCTGCACGGCTCCAGGGTCACATAGGCACAGGCGCCACGGGCCAGCTCGCCGGCCTGCCGCAGCGCGTGCACCTCGGCATGCGGTTCGCCGGCGCGTACGTGCCAGCCTTCGCCGACCACCTGACCGTCACGCACGATCACGCAACCGACCCGCGGGTTGGGGTGGGTGGAATAGAGACCCTTGCGCGCCAGTTCCAGCGCACGGGCCATGTAGTGGGCGTCGAGCACGTCGCGTTCGCTGGGCAGGCTCATTGCTTGGAAGGCTCGCGCGCCAGGCGGTCGATTTCTTCACGAAATTCGTCCAGGTCCTGGAAGCGGCGGTACACCGAGGCGAAGCGGATGTAGGCCACTTCGTCGAGCTTTTGCAGCTCGGCCATCACCAGTTCGCCGACGACCAGCGACTTGACCTCGCGCTCGCCGGTGGCGCGCAGCTTGTGCTTGATGTGGGCCAGCGCCGCTTCGAGGCGCTCGACGCTCACCGGGCGCTTTTCCAGCGCCCGCTGCATGCCGGCGCGCAGTTTTTCTTCGTCGAAGGGCTGGCGGCTGCCGTCGGTCTTGATCAGGCGCGGCAGCACCAGTTCGGCGGTTTCGAAGGTGGTGAAGCGCTCACCGCAGGCCACGCATTCGCGGCGACGGCGCACTTGTTCGCCCTCGGCAACCAGTCGCGAGTCGATGACCTTGGTGTCGTTGGCACCGCAGAAGGGACAGTGCATGGTGGCAGGCAACAAAAAAAGGGAGGGTCATGGTAGCGCATCCCACTGGCAAGACAAGCCAAAGCAGTTACCATCCAGTGAGGAAATATCCCCCCGAAGGAATTGATCATGCCCTTTAGAGCGCTCGTTGTGCTCAGTTTTGCCGCCCTGCTGGCCGCCTGCAGCAGCGATGAACCCAAGCCGGTGCTGGCCCCCAAGGCCCCGGTAGCGGCCAAGCAACCTGTGGCCCTGGGCCCGCTGCCGGCCTACCAGCGTGAAATCAGCGGCACCCTGCTCGGCATCCCGTCGGGCGCCGAGGTCGAGCTGGCGCTGCTGGTGGTCGACCCGCGCGGCCGCCCGCAACGCCTGCTGGCCAGCAGCAACCTGGACGCCAACGGCCAGGACCTGCCGTTCCAGCTGCGTTTCAACCCCGAGGCGTTCCCTGCCGGTGCGCGGGTGGAGCTGCGCGGGCGTGCCAGCCAGTCCGGGCAGTTGATCCTGCACCTGCAACCTGTGGCGGTCAGCAGCCCGCAAACCCAGGCCACCGGCCCGCTGCGCCTCGAAAAAGCGCCGTGACCGCGCCGATCCACCTGCAACAGGCGTTGAGCGGGCTGCTGGGGGACGCACGGCTGGTGGTCAGCGAGCTGCCGGCCTGCGACCTCAAGCTGTGGCTGATCGATGCGCACAACATGGACCGCGCGTTCAGCCCCGAAGAAACCCGGCGCATCCTGCACGAGCCGCCCTACTGGGCCTTCTGCTGGGCCAGCGGTCTGGCCATGGCGCGCTACCTGGCCGCCCGCCCCGAGTGGGTGGCCGGCAAACGCGTGCTGGACTTCGGCGCAGGCTCGGGCATTGCCGGCATCGCCGCCGCCCGCGCCGGGGCGCTTGAAGTGGTGGCCTGCGACCTCGACCCGCTGGCGCTGCAGGCAAGCCGCGCGAATGCCGCGCTCAACCAGGTGCAGTTGGGCTACTCCAGCGATTTCTTCGCCGAAGCCGACCGCTTCGACCTGGTGCTGGTGGCCGATGTGCTCTACGACCGCGCCAACCTGCCGCTGCTCGATGCGTTTCTCAGCCGCGGGCACCAGGCGCTGGTGGCCGACTCGCGGGTGCGCGACTTCCGTCACCCCCTGTACCGCCAGCTCGACACCCTGCACGCCCTGACCCTGCCAGACCTGGCCGAACCCCACGAATTCCGCCAGGTGAGCCTGTACCACGCCAGCCGCAGCGCTTTATAGTGTTGCCATTCAAGGATTTGCGAGAGTCGCGATGAGCCAGGAAACCCCGTACATCTTCAATGCCACCAGCGCCGACTTCGACCAGTCGGTGATCCAGAACTCCCACGTCAAACCCGTGCTCGTCGACTTCTGGGCCGACTGGTGCGCGCCGTGCAAGGTGCTGATGCCGCTGCTGGAGAAAATCACCGCCGAATACCGGGGTGAGCTGCTGCTGGCCAAGGTCAACTGCGATGTGGAACAGGACATTGTCGCGCGCTTCGGTATCCGCAGCCTGCCGACGGTGGTGCTGTTCAAGGATGGCCAGCCGGTCGACGGCTTTGCCGAGGCACGCCCGGAGTCGGAAATCCGCGCAATGCTCGAACCGCATGTGCAACTGCCGCCACCGGCGGCGGCCGACCCGCTGGTAGTGGCCCAGGGGCTGTTTGCCGAGGGACGCTTCAGCGAGGCCGAGGCGCTGCTCCAGGCCCTGCTGACCGAAGACAACAGCAATGCCGCGGCACTGATCCTGTATGCCCGTTGCCTGGCCGAGCGTGGCGAGCTGGGCGAAGCGCAGACCGTGCTCGATGCGGTCAAGAGCGATGAGCACAAGGCTGCACTGGCCGGTGCCAAGGCGCAGCTGACGTTCCTCAAGCAGGCCGCCAGCCTGCCGGACGTGGCCGACCTGAAGTCACGCCTGGCACAGAACGCCGAGGATGACGAGGCGGCGTATCAGCTGGCAGTGCAGCAGCTGTCGCGCCTGCAGTACGAGGCGGCGCTGGACGGGCTGCTGAAACTGTTCAAGCGCAACCGCGGGTATGAAGGCGGCCTGCCGCACAAGACCCTGCTGCAGGTGTTCGACCTGCTGGGCAACGAGCACCCGCTGGTGCTGGATTACCGCCGCAAGCTGTTTGCTGCGTTGTACTGAGGTCAACCGCCCGCTCCCACAAGGTTACCTACCCGCGCTGTGGGAGCGGGCTTGACCCGCGATGGGATCAACGCGGTGTTCAGCCGACCCAGTGATAGACCGGCGCATCCGCCCCGCTTTCCACCCTCACCTCGCTGCTATGGCGCAAACGCACCAGCAGGCGCTTGCCGGCCGCCGTATTGCCCGCCAACCCCTCCAGCGCCTCCAGCAACTGGGGCCCGTTCAACTGACCGGCCTTGCGCAACACCTCGCGCGCCGCCTGCCACACTGCATCGTCCGGGCGAACCGGCGCCGTCGGTACAGCAGCGGCAACCGCCGGCACCCCGGCCGCCTGCAACTGCCCGCCCAACTGCGCCCACTCATGGGGCTCCAGCTCCACGCTCAAATCCACCGGCCATTCGCCGATGTGTCCACGAATACGCACGTTCGCACCCTCCACTCGATCAGGCGCCCATGCTCCCACGAAGTTTCATCCAGCGACACTGGTACGCAGCCGACAAGTTGTTATAACATTTCGAAACTCTTTCAGCGCCTTCCGGAGTTCCACCCATGCGTCGTCTGCTGCTTGCCTTGCCGTTCGCCCTGCTGCCCCTGAGTCTGGTTTACGCCCATGACGACCATGACCATGAGCATGGCAGCCTGGGCGCCCATGAACATGGCGTGGCGCACCTGAACGTCGCACTCGACGGCAATGCCCTGGAGCTGGAACTCGACAGCCCGGCGATGAACCTGGTGGGCTTCGAACATGCCGCCACTTCTGCCACCGACAAGGCCAAGGTCGCGGCCGTGCGCGCCCAGCTCGAAACACCCCTGGCGCTGTTCGGCCTGAACAAGGCAGCCGGTTGCAGCGAAACCGACCAGGACCTGCAAAGCCCGCTGTTCGGCGACAAGCCGGTGCATGACGAGGATGGCGACGCCCACGATCACGAACACAGCGACATCAACGCCCATTACAAACTCGAATGCACCACCCCGGCCCAGCTCACCCGACTGGACCTGGCGCCACTGTTCAAGGCCTTCCCCGCCACCCAGAAGATCCAGCTGCAGCTGGTGGGCCCCAATGGCCAGAAGGGCGTGGACCTGACCCCGACCCGCAGCGCGATCGACTTCTGACATGGGCCAGGCACTGATCGAACTGTCCCGGCTGGGTTTCGCCTGGCCCGGCCAGCCTGAGCTGCTGGACATCCCGGCGTTGCGCCTGCAGGCCGGCGAGTCGCTGTTCCTCAAGGGCCCCAGCGGCAGTGGCAAGACCACCCTGCTGGGCCTGCTGGGCGGGGTGCAGAAGGCCGACCGCGGCAGCATCCGCCTGCTCGGCCAGGAGCTGGGCGCGCTCAGCCAGGGCCAGCGCGACCGTTTTCGCGTCGATCATACCGGCTACATCTTCCAGCAGTTCAACCTGCTGCCGTTTCTGTCGGTGCGCGAAAACGTCGAGCTGCCGTGCCGTTTCTCGCGCAGCCGGGCGCAACGCGCCGGCCAGCGCTACGGCAGTGTGGACAAGGCCGCCGCCAGCCTGCTCGCCCATCTGGGCCTGAAGGACCCGGCACTGCTGGCACGGCGCGCCGACAGCCTGTCGATCGGTCAGCAGCAACGGGTGGCCGCCGCCCGCGCGCTGATCGGCCAACCCGAGCTGGTGATTGCCGACGAGCCGACTTCGGCGCTCGATGCCGACACCCGTGAAGCCTTCATCCGCCTGCTGTTCGCCGAATGCCGCGCAGCCGGCTCCAGCCTGTTGTTCGTCAGCCACGACCAGAGCCTGGCACCGCTGTTCGATCGCCAGCTGTCGCTTGCCGAACTCAACCGCGCCGCGCGCCCTGCCAGCGACCTGGAGGCCTGATGTACCTGCTCCGCCTTGCCCTGGCGAGTCTCGCCAACCGCCGCTTCACTGCCCTGCTCACCGCCTTCGCCATCGCCCTGTCGGTGTGCCTGCTGCTGGCGGTGGAGCGGGTACGCACCGAGGCCCGCGCCAGTTTTGCCAGCACCATCAGTGGCACCGACCTGATTGTCGGTGCGCGCTCGGGCTCGGTGAACCTGCTGCTGTACTCGGTGTTTCGCATCGGCAATGCCACCAACAACATCCGCTGGGACAGCTTCGAGCACTACGCCAGCAACCCGCGGGTGAAGTGGGCCATCCCGATCTCGCTGGGCGACTCGCACCGCGGTTACCGGGTGATGGGCACCACCGAAGCCTACTTCGAGCATTACCAGTACGGGCGCAAGCAGCACCTGCAGCTGGCCAGCGGGCGTGCCTTCGCCAGCGACCCGTTCGAGGTGGTGCTGGGCGCCGAGGTGGCCGACGCGCTGCATTACAAACTCGGCGACAAGCTGGTGCTGGCCCATGGCGTGGCCGCCATCAGCCTGGTCAAGCATGACGACAAGCCGTTCACCGTGGTGGGCGTGCTGCAACGCACCGGCACCCCGGTGGACCGCACCCTGCACATCAGCCTTGGCGGCATGGAGGCGATCCACGTCGACTGGCACAACGGCGTGCCCGCCCGCGGCGCCGGCCGCGTCAGCGCCGAACAGGCCCGTGGCATGGACCTCACACCCAAGGCCATCACCGCGTTCATGCTGGGCCTGAACAACAAGATCAGCACCTTCACCCTGCAACGCGAGATCAACGAGTTTCGCGGCGAGCCGCTGTTGGCGATTCTGCCCGGCGTGGCCCTGCAGGAGCTGTGGAGCCTGATGGGCACCGCCGAACAGGCGCTGTTCGTGGTGTCGCTGTTCGTGGTGCTGACCGGCCTGATCGGCATGCTCACGGCGATCCTCACCAGCCTCAACGAGCGCCGCCGCGAAATGGCCATCCTGCGCTCGGTGGGTGCACGCCCCTGGCATATTGCAGGGCTGCTGGTGATGGAGGCGTTCACCCTGGCGCTGGCGGGGATTGCCGCCGGGCTTGGCCTGCTCTACCTTGGCATCGCCCTGGCCCAGGGCACGGTGCAGGCCAACTACGGCCTGTACCTGCCGCTGGCGCTGCCCAGCGCCCACGAGTGGAGCCTGCTGGGGATCATCCTCGGCGCCGCCGTGCTGATGGGCAGCATTCCGGCCTGGCGGGCCTACCGCCAGTCGCTGGCCGACGGTTTGTCCATTCACCTGTGAGAACGCCCGTGATACGTCGTGCCCTGCTGTTGTTGCTGTTGATTGCCCCGCCCCTGTGGGCGGGTGAGCCGCGCACGCTGGAATGGCCGCAATTGATCCCCGAGGGCGCACCGGTGATCGTGCCGCAGATGACCCCACTGCACGACCTTTCGCAGTTGAGCAACGCGCTGGCCGGCGAAAGCGGCCCGGCGGCGCAGCAGCAGGCGCCCGACGCGCCGGTGGTGAAGGCACTGGATGGCCAGCAGGTGAAGCTGCCGGGCTACATCGTGCCACTGGAAGTCAGCGAGGAAGGCCGTACTACCGAGTTCCTGCTGGTGCCGTACTACGGCGCGTGCATTCACGTGCCGCCCCCACCGTCGAACCAGATCGTGCACGTGTTCAGCGAAATCGGCATCAAGGTCGAGGAGCTGTACCAGCCCTACTGGATCGAGGGGCCGATGCAGGTCAAGGCTTCCAGCAGCGAGCTGGCCGAGGCCGGCTACCAGATGGAAGCCGAGAAGATCTACGCCTATGAACTACAATAGAAGCCCCGCGCCAGGGCGTTTGCGGTTTCATTGAGCTGCGTCAAGAATCACCGCCTGTCAGCTCCTTACCATTGGACACATTAAATTCTAAACGTCCTTTGGGAGCTTCCATGAACAAGTCCTTGCTCAGCGCCTCGCTCATTGCCCTCGCGCTTGCAGCCCCTGTTGCTCACGCCCACCAGGCGGGCGATTTCATTCTGCGTGCCGGTGCGATCACCACCGCACCGAACGAAGACAGCGGCGATATCAAGCTCGACGGCACCAAGGTTGGCGGCACCAAGGCCACCCTGGACAGCGACACCCAGCTGGGCCTGGCCTTTGCCTACATGCTGACCGACCACATCGGCCTGGAACTGCTGGCAGCCACCCCGTTCCAGCACGAAGTGGGCGTCAAGGGCCTGGGCGCGGGCCTGGACGGCAAGCTGGCGAACATCAAGCAACTGCCACCGACCCTGTCGCTGCAGTACTACCCGATGGAGCCGACCTCCAAGTTCCAGCCTTACGCCGGTATCGGTCTGAACTACACCCTGTTCTTCGATGAAGACCTGAGCAGCAGCCGCAAGGCCCAGGGCTTCAGCAACATGAAGCTCAAGGACTCGGTCGGCCTGGCCGGCCAACTGGGCATGGACTACATGCTGACCGACAACCTGCTGGTCAACGCCGCGGTCTGGTACGTGGACATCGACACCAAGGCCACCATCGACGGCCCAAGCGCGCTGGGCGTGGGCAAGACCAAGGTGAGCGTGGATGTGGACCCATGGGTCTACATGGTGGGTGTGGGTTACAAGTTCTGACCATGAAAAAGCCCCGATCATTCGGGGCTTTTTTTTGGCTGCGATTCCCGCCAGGAAAATACCGCCTGCAGGAGCCGGCGTTGCCGGCGAAGCTTTTTACGTTCAGCGCCCCAGCAGGTGCGCCAACCCATCGGCCAGTGGCGTCGGCTCGGGCAGGTCGAAGCGCGCCAGCAGCCGCGCATTGTCGGCCCGCGAATGACGGATATCACCCGCGCGCGCCGGCCCGTGATTGACCTCGGGCAACGGCCCTACCACCTTGCGCAGTGCCTCGAGCAACTGGTTCAGCGTGGTGGCGCGGTTCAGCCCCACGTTCACCGCGCCCTCCTGCACCTGCGCCTGTTCCAGCGCCTGCACCAGCACCGCCACCAGGTCGGCCACATACAGGAAGTCACGGGTCTGCTCGCCATCGCCAAACAGGTTGATCGGCGTGCCGTTGAGGGCGCGCTCGCAGAAGATGCTGATCACTCCCGAATACGGCGACGACGGGTCCTGGCGTGGCCCGAAGATATTGAAGAAGCGGAACACCACCGGCTCCAGCCCATGCTGGCGACGATAGAAGTCCAGATACTGCTCGCTGGCCAGCTTGTCCACCGCATAGGGGGTCAGCGGCGCCTTGGGCGTGTCCTCGTCGATGGCCTGGCCTTCACCGTTGTTGCCGTACACCGCGGCGCTGGAGGCAAACAGCACGCGCTTGATGCCGGCCACACGCATCGCTTCGCACACGTTCAGCGTGCCGATGAAGTTGCTCTGGTGGGTCCTGACCGGGTCTTCCACAGAGGCCTGCACCGAGGCCACCGCCGCCAGGTGCACCACGGCCTGGCAGCCCTCGGCGGCCCGGGCCACCAGGGCGGCATCGGCCACGTCGCCCTCGATCAGTTGCAGGCGCGGGTTGTCCAGCTGCAGGTTCAGGCGCCGGCCGGTAGACAGGTCGTCGAGCACGCGCACTGCGTACCCCTTGGCCAGCAGCGCGTCGCTCAGGTGGGAGCCGATGAAGCCGGCCCCCCCGGTAATCAGGATAGGAGCATCAGCCATGACGATAGAACCGGTCCAGTAGGGTCGGCAGGCCGGCGCGCCAGGCACGCGGCTTGATGCCGAAGGTGTGGAGGATTTTCTTGCAGGCCAGCACTGCGTGCTGGGGTTCTTCGGCAGCATCCGGGCGGGCGGCGTGGGCCTGCGCAGTGGGCGCTTCGACGGCCAGCTGACGCAGTTGCCCGGCTTCGCTGAGGATCGCCTGACCCAGCGCCAGCGGCGTGGTCGCCTCGTTGCCGGCGTAATGGTAGGTGCCCCACAGTGGCGCGCCACAGTCCAGTTGCTTGAGCACCGCCAGGATCACCCGCGCTGCATCGTCGACCGGGGTCGGGTTGCCACGCCGGTCGTCGGCCAGCAGCAGTTCCTGCGAGTGCTCGGCGCGGGTCAGAAAACGCCCCAGCACGCCGTCGACGCTGTCGTCGAGCACCCAGCCAAAGCGCAGCAGCACGTGCTGCGGGCAGGTCGCGCGCACGCTCTGTTCGATGCGCCACAACGCCTGGCCACGTTGGCCGAGCGGTACCGGCTCGTCCTTTTCGCTGTAGGCCGTGGCCCGCGAACCGTCGAATACCCGGTAGCTGGAGGGTTGCAGCAAGATGATGTTGTGGTGCTGGCACAGTTCGGCCAGGCGCTCGACCGCACGCTCCTGCGAAGCCAGGCGCTGCTCGCTCACCGATTCGGCCTGGAACCAGTCGAAGTAGTAGGCCAGATTGATCAGCGCATCGGGGCGGGTGTCATCGAGCAGCTGGGTCAGGCTCGCGGCATCCCAGCCCTGGTCAGGTGGGCGCGGCGCCAGAAAGCCGATATCTTCCTCGGCCCCGAGGCGAATCAGCGCTTGCCCAAGGGCATTTCCACCACCCAACAGCATCAGGCGCATTCGCATAGAGTCAGCAGGTCCGGTCAGATAAATTGAGGGAAAGCGGATATTTTGCGGCTTCCAGCAAGCGAAGTCCAACGCGGGGCCGACTGACGCCAAAGTCTAGAGTGTGTCAGCGCAAAGTGTGACGGGTTCAACGTAGTTCAAGAAATAACCTGCGCGCCCACCAGAAATGCCCGACTGCATCTACTGTAAAAGCGTCAGCCTCGCTGGTTCATGTCGACTTGTCGACCCTTCACCCCGGGCAAGAGGACCGCTTCATGCCGATCAAGACGGCCGCACACGGACGTGAGCGTTGGCAATTCGACGAACCCAGCCCGGGCCGCGAGTGCCTGGTGGTCGAAACGTTCGACGGCTACAGCCAGGAAGGTCGCCTTCTGATCCCCGATATCGAGCACGCGCCGCCGCTGTTCATGCTCGGCGGCGCACGCAGCGACTTCACCCACCTCAACCCGCTGCTGTACCGCCTGCAGGCCCTGGGCATCGGCTCGCTGACCGGCAACCTGTCGGGGCACAGCCTGGCCAGCCTGCCGGGGGCCCGGGCGCCCTCGCTGCACACCAACCTGGCCGAGGCGCTGCGCTTCTTTCGCCACGTCGAGCATCGCTGCAACACCGTGATAGGCCACAGCCTGGGCGCAGCGCTGGCGCTGAAAGTGGCAGCGCACCATGCACGCCAGGTGAACAAGCTGGTGCTGCTGTGCCCGGCGGTCTATGCCGACAGCGCCTACGATGCACCCTTCGGCCCGGCCTTCACCCGCGCCATCAGCACCCCGCACGGGTTTCTCGACAGCGACAGCTACAAGTTCCTGCGCAGCTATCGCGGCCAGGTGCTGCTGGTGCTGGGACAATACGATGGCCTGCTGGCCGCCCACCATGGGCGAACCCCGGGCACGTCGGCAGGCCATGTGGAAATCGACGGCATGCTGCGCTACAGCCCGATCCCGGCCGAAGTCATCCAGGCGCTGAGCGACACCCTACCCCCCGGGCATTTCGAACAGCTGACCCTGCCCGACTGCGACCACGGCATCGCCGCACACCTGCGCGCCCATCCGCCACAGGCCGGGGCCCTGGCGCAGCAGGTGGCGGCATTCATTCGCCGCTGAGCACGGCGCCCTTCACTCGATCTCGAACAGGCCGTTGCGAATCGGCCCGACGTTGAGCCGTGCGCGCACATCGTCATCGATGCGCGGGTCATCCGGGCGGTACAGCCGGACCTGGCGGTAGGCATTGATGCGGTTGATTTCCGGGCCCAGGTATTCCCACACCACGCGGGTACACGCCGGAGTGCGCCGGTCACCGCTGGAGACGCCGGTCTTGAGGCCGTTGAGCCGGGTGATGCGGCTCTTGAAGCTGGGAATCAGGATGGTCTGGCTCATCTCGTTGACCGTCAGCGATTCGTAGTCGATCAGAAACACCCGGTCCTGCAACTGAAAGGCCGCGCCCAGGTAACGGCAGCGCACCCAGTCTTCGGCCTGCACGTCGGTGCTGCTGGAGCGCTCCTGGCGTTCCTGGCGCTCGAACAGGAACGTGCCGCGTTCTTCGCGCAGGTGCACCAGCGACAGCAGGATGCTGCCCGGCACCGACATGCAGTTGGAATATTCGAAGTAGTAGCCGCAGTAACGCGACAGATTGCCCTCGTGCTCGCGCAGCGGGCGCAGCAGTTCCAGCAACGGGTCGGCCTGGGCCGGGCTGGCAAGCGCCGAGCTGCGCGCACCGATCAGGCGCGCGAACTGTTCCGGCGGCAGGCCCAGTTCGTAGTCCTCGACGCCGAAGAAGTCGCCGATGCGCTTGAGGTTGTACGCCGTCGGCTGGCTCTGCCCGCTCAGGTACTTGTTGAACTGCGCCCGGTTGATCGACAGCTGCCGGCAAACCTCGGAAATAGAGCGGTAATGGCTGCACGCCAGCTTGAGGTTGGGGCCCAGGTGTTGACTCATTGATCAGGTACCGATTGATGCGATAGGCGCCAGTTTAGCATCAGGTCGCATCAACTCAGAGCAACCCGCGAAATTGTAACGACGTTTGTCATGACCAACCATGCGCCCCCAGGCAAACGGCGCACGCCGTCAGCCACTGTCATTCAGAACAAGAACCGAGGTCACGCCATGCTCGAAGTGCTCAACGATTTCCTTTCGGGGAAGCTCCTTATCGTGCTTATCGTCGGACTGGGAAGCTATTTCACCCTGCGCTCGCGATTTGTGCAGTTTCGCCATTTCATCCACATGTTCGGCGTATTCAAGGAATCGTTGCGCGGCCAGGCGGGCCAGTTGAGTTCGTTCCAGGCACTGATGCTGAGCCTGGCCGGGCGCGTGGGTGCCGGCAACATCGCCGGCGTCGGTATCGCCGTGACCCTGGGTGGCCCGGGCGCGGTGTTCTGGATGTGGGTGACGGCGCTGGTGGGCATGTCCAGCAGCTTCTTCGAATGCACCCTGGCGCAGGTCTACAAGCGCGCCGACGGTGACGGCCTGTACCGCGGCGGCCCGGCCTACTACATCCTGCACGGCCTCAACCTGCGCACCATGGCAGTGGTGTTCTCGGTGTTGCTGCTGGTGACCTACGGCTTCGCCTTCAACGGCCTGCAGTCGTACACCGTGACCCACTCGCTGCAGAACGCCTTCGGCTTCGCCCCGGAGCACACCGGGATTGCCCTGGCCGTGCTGCTGGCCATCGTGTTCCTGGGCGGGATCAAGCGCATCGCCTCGGTGTCCGACCTGCTGGTGCCGGTCAAGACCCTGGCCTACATCGGCGTTACCCTGTACGTGATCGGCAGCCAGATCGAACACGTGCCGGCCATGCTCGAAACCATCTTCAAGAGCGCCTTCGGCCTGGACCCTGCCTTCGGCGGCCTGCTGGGCAGTGCCATCGTGATGGGCGTCAAGCGTGGCGTGTTCGCCAACGAAGCGGGCCTTGGCAGTGCGCCCAACGTGGCCGCCGTGGCGGCAGTGAAACACCCGGGCGCCCAGGGCGTGGTGCAGGCATTCAGCGTGTTCCTCGATACCTTCGTGATCTGCACCTGCACCGCGCTGCTGATTCTGCTGTCGGGCTTCTACACCCCGGGCTTCGAAGGTGACGGCATCGTGCTGACCCAGAACTCGCTGGCTGCCGTGGTCGGTGACTGGGGTCGCCTGTTCGTCAGCGTGGCGCTGTCGCTGTTCGTGTTCACCTGCATCCTCTACAACTACTACCTGGGCGAAAACAGCCTGCAGTTTCTGACCCGCAACCGTGCGGTGCTGATGGTCTACCGTGCCCTGGTGCTGGCGCTGATCGTGTGGGGCTCGGTGCAGAACCTGTCGACCGTGTTCGCCTTCGCCGACATCACCATGACGTGCCTGGCCTTCGTCAACCTGATCGCCCTGGCGCTGCTGTTCAAAATCGGCCTGCGCGTGATGCGCGACTACGACGACCAGCGCAAGGCAGGCATCAAGCAGCCGGTATTCGACTCGGCCAGGTTCCCCGACCTGGACCTGGACACCCAGGCCTGGCCTGCTGTCCAGCCCGCTGAAAGCGCACGCCCTGCCAGCGTGGGCGAAGTTCAAGCTCAAGCGCAACGCTGAGCAACCCTGTGCCGCCGCCCCGTTCGCGGGCGGCAGCCGATTCGCGATGCCCCTTTCTCACCTGCCTGGAATGCTCACCATGCGCGCGGTCAAGAACCTTCTCGTCCTCTACACCGGCGGCACCATCGGCATGCTGCAAACGCCCCATGGCCTGGCGCCGGCCGGTGGCTTCGAGGCACGCATGCGCGCCTGGCTGGACACGCACCCGACGCCACCCCGGGTGCACTGGCGCCTGCAGGAGATGTCACCGCTGCTCGACAGCGCCAACATGCAGCAGGCCAACTGGCTGGCCATGCAGGCGGCCATCGTCACAGCGGTGACGCGTGATGGCCACGACGGCATCCTGCTGCTGCACGGCACCGACACCCTGGCCTACAGCGCAGCAGCGTTGTCGTTCCTGCTGCTGGGGCTGGATGTGCCGGTTGTGTTCACCGGCTCGATGCTGCCGGCCGGCGCACCGCACAGCGACGCCTGGGACAACCTGCACGGCGCCCTGGCCCTGTTCGAAAGCGGCCTGCAAAGCGGCGTGCA
Organism: Pseudomonas sp. PS01300; assembly: GCF_029960155.1. Classification (NCBI taxonomy): domain Bacteria; kingdom Pseudomonadati; phylum Pseudomonadota; class Gammaproteobacteria; order Pseudomonadales; family Pseudomonadaceae; genus Pseudomonas; species Pseudomonas sp. PS01300. The sequence goes on from NZ_JASCPN010000036.1 coordinate 22,534, forward strand.
GCTGTATTTCGCAGGCCAGCTGCTGCACGGCGCACGGGCCAGCAAACTGCGCAGCGAGGCCTTCGATGCGTTTGCCGCGCCGGCGCGCCACCGCGAAGGCAGCCGCGCCAGCGCGTTGCCCGCGGTACTCGGCTATGCCCAACCGCGGGTGCCGGTGAAACTGGCGGTGCTGCCGGTGTACCCCGGCTTGCAGGCCGAGCAGGTACAGGCACTGGTAGTGAGCGGCGTGCGCGGCCTGCTGCTTGAATGCTATGGCAGCGGCACCGGCCCATCGGAAGATGCAGCACTGATGCAGGCGTTGCAGAAGGCGCGCCAGGGTGGCGTGCTGATTGCCGCCATCAGCCAGTGCATCGAGGGCAGTGTGCTGTTCGATACCTACGCCGCCGGCAGCCGCCTGCGCGAGACCGGCCTGGTATCGGGCGGTGGCATGACCCGCGAGGCGGCGCTGGGCAAGCTGTTCGCCCTGCTGGGCGCGGGGCTGGACATCGACACCGCCGAGCACTGGTTCGCCCTGGACCTGTGCGGTGAACGGGTGGCCTGAGGCCCCGCGAAAAATGGCGGAAGGCAGCCGGAGTCGAACCTGCCCGGGAACGGCTGCCGTCCCCAACCGGGTTTGAAGCCCGGCCGCGCCACCGGGCGCGATTGCCTTCCTTGAATTCAGTTGTCGCCCGGTTGAGCCAGGGCATTGTCGCGGCGGATGCGGCGCTGGTCGCCCAGGCGCCGGGTCAGGCCGATGCGATCGAAGTATTCCAGCACCTGGATGCTGCGCTTGCGCCCGATACCCAGCGCATCACGAAAAACCGTCACCTGCACCTCATCACCCGCCATGCGCAACAGCATAGCCGCCATTTGCCGCACTGTGGCCTCGGGATAGAACAGATCGCGCACCACCTGGTGCACCTGGCCCAGACGCGCCATCTTGCGCAGCAGCAGCCGTACCTCGGCTTCTTCGCTGCCGGTGGCGCGGGCCAGGTCGCGCACCCAGGGCGGATCGAAACGCGCCGCCAGCAGCAACGGTTGCACCTGTTGCCAGAGCGCCGTGTCGGCCTCGTTCAGGCGCGCCTGGTGCGTGGGCAGGTGCAGCCACGGGCCGCTGCTGGCAATCGCCTGCTCGCCCAGCAACTCGTCCACCAGGCTGATGAACGCCGGCCGCTCCAGTGCCAGGCTGGCGAAACGGCGCAGGCGGTCGCGGTCAGGGCCGAGCTGGTCGGGTTCGAGCTCGTGAAAGCGCGCCAGTTGCGCCAGCACCCGGGCCTTGAGCGCCTGCCATTGCGTCGTGTCGAACAGCAGCGGCCCCTGCCGCGTGGCCACCACCTGCACCTGCGCATCCAGCCGCCAGTGGTTGCGCAAGCGATTGAACTGGCGCTCCAGGCGCTGCGGGTCGAGCCCGCCCGTGCCTTGCGCAAGCAGCGCCGGCAAGGCCTTTTCCAGGCTGTCGGCCGCCGCCAGTGCCTGCAGCTGCGCCAGCCGCTGCGGGCTGCGGCGCTGGCGGGCCGGGGCGAATGGATCGAGTACGCGCCCGCCGCCAAGGGTGCGCTGGGCACTCTGGTCGCGCAGCACCACGGAGTCGCCATGCACCGCCTGCACCGGCGCGTTGACCAGCAGCTGCGCGAACATGCGCGCCCCGGGCGCCAGCCGCTCGCCTTCCAGCAATGCGACGCGGGCGGTGACGTCCTGGGTGCCCAGGTGCAGGTGCACCGGGCTGAAATGCTCGAGTGCACGGGCTTCCCCGGCCAGCAGGTGCAGTTCGATATCCAGCCGCTGAGTAGGCGCATGCAGCCACTCGGCCAGCAGCCAGTCGCCGCGGTGGATATGCTCCAGCGCCAGCCGCTCGGCACTGATGTTCAGGGCCACGCGCTGCCCGGCGAAGGCCTGGGTCGCGACCTGGTTCTGCGCGTGCAGGCCGCGCACCCGCACCGGTTTGCCCGCCTTGCCCAGCACCAGGCTGTCGCCCACCTGAACCTGCCCGGACAACGCGGTGCCCGTGACCACGATACCGGCCCCGGCCACGCTGAAGGCCCGGTCGATGGCCAGGCGAAAAGCGCCACCCTGGCTACGCGGCTGCAGGGCGTGCTGCGCGGCGAGCAATGCCTGACGCAGTGCCTCGATACCCTGGCCGCTGACACTCGACACCGCGAACTGCGCCGCCCCGGCATACGGTCCCGGCGCAAGCAGCCCGCGCACCTGGGCCTGCACCGCCTGCACCCGCGCCGGCTCGACCCGGTCGCATTTGGTGATGGCCACCAGCGCCTGCGCGATGCCCAGCAGTTCGACGATGGCCAGGTGCTCGCGGGTCTGGGGCATCACCCCGTCGTCGGCCGCCACCACCAGCAGCACCAGGTCGATACCCTGGGCGCCGGCCAGCATGTTGTGGATAAACCGCTCGTGGCCCGGCACGTCGACAAAGCCGGTCAACGGCGCATCCGCCGCCAGCGCTGCATAACGGTAGCCAAGGTCGATGGTGATGCCGCGTTCGCGCTCTTCGCGCCGATGATCGCCAGCCTGGCCGGTGAGGGCTTCGAGCAGCGCGGTCTTGCCATGGTCGATGTGCCCGGCGGTGCCGACGATCACGTGGGCAGTACCGCCAGTTGCGCCAGCTGCGCCAGCCACGCGGGTTCGTCATCCAGCTGGCGCAGGTCGAGCCACAGCGCGTCGTCGTCCAGGCGCCCGAGCACCGGGATGGGCAACGCGCGCAAGGCCGCTTCCAGCGCCAGCAGGCTGCGCCCGCGCAGGCGCTTGGACACCTGTGGGCGCATGCACAGCGCAGCACTGGGCAGGCGTGCCACCGGCTGGCTGCCGCTGCCGATCATGCCCAGTGCAGGCAGAGCGGCAACGCTCCACGACGCGCCCAACGCCTGTGCCATGCGCGGCGCCAGGCGTTCGGCCTGGGCCAGGATCTCGGCTTGCGGCCGGGTCAGCAGGCGCAGGCTGGGCAGGCGCTCGGCCAGGCGGTCGGGGTCGCGGTACAGGCCCAGCACCGCTTCCAGCGCGGCGAGGGTCAGCTTGTCGACCCGCAGGGCACGCTTGAGCGGGTTCTTCTTGATGCGCGCGATCAGCGCCTTGCTGCCCACGATGATCCCGGCCTGCGGACCGCCGAGCAGCTTGTCGCCGCTGAAGGTGACGATATCGGCGCCATCGGCCAGGGCCTGGCGCACCGTGGGTTCGGCGGGCAGGCCCCAGCGTGTCAGGTCGAGCAGGCTGCCGCTGCCCAGGTCTTCGAGCAGCGGCAGGCCGTGCTGGTGGGCCAGCTGCGCCAGCTCGGCGGTGGGCACATGGCTGGTGAAGCCTTCAATGCTGTAGTTGCTGCAATGCACGCGCATCAGCAGGCCGCTGCGCGGGTTGATTGCCGCTTCGTAGTCGCGGGCGTGGGTGCGATTGGTGGTGCCCACCTCGTGCAGCCTGACCCCGGCGCGGGCCATGATGTCGGGGATGCGGAACGCACCACCGATCTCGATCAGTTCGCCGCGTGAAATGATGCCCTCCTTGCGCGCGCCCAGGCTGTTGAGCGCCAGCAGCACGGCGGCGGCATTGTTGTTGACCACGGTCACGGCCTCGGCGCCGGTGAGCTCGCGGATCAGGCCTTCGATCAGGTCGTCACGGTCGCCGCGCTTGCCGCTGTCCAGGTCGAACTCGAGGTTGAGGGGGTGGCGCGCGGCAAGCTGGACGGCCTCGATGGCGGCTTCGGGCAGCAGCGCGCGGCCCAGGTTGGTGTGCAGCACGGTGCCGGTGAGGTTGAACACCCGGCGGATATGGCTGCGGTGCCGGGCGGCGAGGCGTTCGTTGGTGCGGCCGGCGAGCACCTCGGGGGCCAGTTCGGCAGCGCCGAGCTGGCCGTGGCGGGTGGGCTCGCGCAGGTCATCGAGCAGTTGGCGCAAGGTGGCGAGCACGGCGTCGCGGCCGTAGCGGTCCACCAGGGGAACGCAGGCAGGGCTGCGCAGGAGGGTGTCGATGGAGGGTAGACGGTGGGTGCACTGAGTGACGTTGGAGGACATGCAAAAACGCTCCGGCCTATGTAGGAGCCGGCCTTGCCGGCGAATGGAACACCGCGCAGGGTCGGATCCCACAGTGTAGTGCGCCCTTCGCGCAAGGCCGGCCCTACAGGCCCGGGGCCAGCAACAGGTTCGGCGCCAGGCGCTGGTAGCCCTCCTGATCCAGGCGCATGTCCAGTGCCAGGCTGGCCAGGTCTGCCGACAGGGCCTCCGATTGCGCATCGCTTTCAAGGTAGACCAGCTTCAGGTAACTGTGGCATTCGGGGCAGCATTCGGCCCGCAACGGCGCCTGCCCGGCGACATGGCGGTCATCCTCCAGGCTGAAGTACTGCAAGCCCTTGCTTTGCTCGCAATACACGCACTTGACCCGCACTGCATGCCATTCACAGGCACACAACGCACACACCAGGTAGCGCAGGCCGTTGTACTTGCCGCGGTGGCGGATTACCCCCGCCATCGCCGGCGAACCACATGCCGGGCACTGCCCCAGGCTGTCGCCGGGCTTGAGTTCGACGCCGGGCATGGCCAGCAGCCAATGGCTCCACGCCGCCTGCAGCGCGGCCCCCAGAAACGGCACCAGCGCCGCCGGCACCGCGCTGTACTGCCCGCCCAGCAGTGCCAGCGCCCACACCATGCGCTGCCCTGCCCCGGCCTCGCGCAATTGCGTCTGGGCCTGATGCGCCAGCGGCGAAGACGCCTCGTAGCGTTGCAACAGGGCATCCAGCCAGCCCTGCCAGGCGCCCTCGCGCACCAGGCTGTCGGCGGCCAGTGGCGCCAGGCCGTGGGTCACGCACAGCTGCAGGCGCTGCGGGTCGGGCATGGCCGCTGCCGGCGGGTTGTCCAGCAACCCCTGCTGCACGCGGCACAACCCGGCCACGAAGCGCAGGTAGTCGCCCAGCGCATGCCCCTCGGCCAGCAGGTCGAGGCGTTCGGCACGCAGCGCAAACAGCTGGGGCGGTGGCGGGTGCAGAAACGGCGGCGAACTGGCCGACGCCTGGATCTGATCGGGTTCCATCACGGTACTCAAGGCTTGGCTCCTTTGTGCGTGTCGGGCCGCTCGTCCCGAGTGACCTCCCGGTACCATAGCGCATGGTGCTTGCGCGCCCACGCGCGGCTGACCCAGCCATGCAGCATGGCGCTGACCGAGCCCTTGATCCAGATGCCGGCATAGATGTGCACGATGATGCTCAGCACCAGCACGAAGCCGGCCAGGGCATGCAGCAGGGTGGCCAGGCGAATGGTGTCGATACCGAAGTACGCGCTGAAGTAGGCACGCCAGATCACCACGCCACTCACCAGCAGCACCAGCATGCACGCCAGCAGGGTCCAGAACAGCAGCTTCTGCCCGGCGTTGTACTTGCCCACCGGTGGTACGCCCTCCTCCTCGTTGCGGATCACCCGGTCGACCCGGCGCAGCCACTGCCGGTCGGTGGCGGTGATGAAGTTGGCCCGCCAGAAGCGCAGCACCAGCCCCAGGAACAGCACGAACATCAGCACGCCCATGAACGGGTGCAGGATGCGCGTCCACGGCCCGCCGCCGAACAGGTGGCTGAGCCAGAACAGCGCCGGGTGAAACAGCGCCAGCCCCGACAGTGCCGCCATGAAGAACAGGATCGCCACCAGCCAGTGGTTGGTGCGCTCGTTGGCGGTGTAACGCAGTATCGGCTTGTGCTTCATGGCCGTTGCTCCCCTGGTGCGGTGGGCTTGCCCGGGTCATACACATGCACCGACGGGTCGACCTGATGCACGCTGGTGTCAGGATGCTCGTCATCCTCTTCCTCGACCCGCTGCGGGCCGATGCGCACGTAGTGGAAGAACCCGGCCAGCACCGCCGCACCCATGGCCAGCAGCGCCAGCGGTTTGCTCACGCCCTTCCACAGCCCGACCAGCGGGCTGATCACCGGGTTGTCGGGCAGCCCCGCGTACACGCGCGGCGTGTCGGCGTGGTGCAGCACGTACATCACATGGGTGCCACCCACGCCGTCCGGGTCGTACAGGCCGGCATGCTCGAAGCCCCGCGACTTGAGGTCGACGATGCGTTCGGCGGCGTGCTCCTGCATGTCGGTCTTGCTGCCGAACACGATGGCGCCGGTGGGACAGGTCTTCACGCAGGCCGGCTCCAGCCCCACGGCCACGCGGTCGGAACACAGGGTGCACTTGTAGGCCTTGTGGTCCTTCTGCGAGATGCGCGGGATGTTGAACGGGCAGCCGGTGATGCAGTAGCCGCAGCCGATGCAGTGGTCCTGGTTGAAGTCGACGATGCCGTTGGCGTGCTTGATGATCGCCCCCGGGCTGGGACAGGCCTTGAGGCAGCCGGGGTCGGCGCAGTGCATGCAGCCGTCCTTGCGGATCAGCCACTCCAGGTTGCCGTCGGCGGTCTCGTGCTCGGTGAAGCGCATCAGCGTCCAGCTTTCAGCACTGAGGTCCTGCGGGTTGTCATAGGTGCCGTGGTTGTGACCCACCTCGTCGCGCAGCTCGTTCCATTCCGAACACGCCACCTGGCAGGCCTTGCAGCCGATGCACTTGGTGGTGTCGATCAGCTTGGCGACCTGCTCCTGCTGGCGCACCGAGGGGGGCAGCGTGGTGGTGGCCGAACGGGCAATGATGTCTTGGCTGGCCATCAGATTTTCTCCACGTTGACCAGGAACGACTTCGATTCCGGGGTCTGTGTATTGCCATCGCCGAGGAACGGCACCAGGGTGTTGGTCAGGTAGCCATGCCGCGTCAGCCCGGTGAAGCCCCAGTGCAGCGGGATACCGACCTGGTGCACGGTCTGGTTGTTGACCTGCAGCGGACGAATCCGCTTGGTGACGACCGCCACCGCCTCGATATGCCCACGCTTGCAGCTCACCCGCACCCGGTCGCCGGCCTGGATACCCTTCTGCTGCGCCAGCACTTCACCGATCTCGACGAACTGCTCGGGCTGGGCGATGGCGTTCAGGCGCGCATGCTTGCTCCAGAAGTGAAAGTGCTCGGTCAGCCGGTAGGTGGTGGCCGCGTAGGGGTAGTCCTTGGCCTGGCCGAGGGTGTCCCACACCGAGTCGAAGATGCGTCCGGCCGGGTTGCTGGTGGCCTTCTTGTTGGTGGGGTGCAGCGGGTTGATCCCGATCGGCGTCTCGAAGGGTTCGTAGTGCTCGGGGAACGGGCCTTCGGCCATCTTGTCGACGGCGAAGAACCGGGCCACCCCTTCGGGGTTCATGATGAACGGGTTCATGCCCGCCTCAGGGGGCACGTCGGCCTTGTAGTCCGGGGTGTCGGTGCCGGTCCAGGCCTTGCCGTTCCACCATACCAGGCGTTTTTTCGGGTCCCAGGGCTGGCCTTGCGGGGTGGCCGAGGCACGGTTGTAGAGGATTCGCCGGTTCATCGGCCAGGCCCAGGCCCAGCCCAGGTTCTGCTTCATGCCATACGGGTCGCTGTTGTCGCGCCGAGCCATCTGGTTGCCCTGCTCGGTCCAGCTGCCGCAGAAGATCCAGCAGCCGGACGCGGTACTGCCATCGTCCTTGAGCTGGGCGAACCCCGACAGTTGCTGGCCGCCCTTGAGCGCGGCGCCGGTGGCATCGACCTGATCGGTCACGGCCATGCCATTGAGCTCCCTGGCCAGCTCTTCGGGGGAGGGTTCATCGGCGACCTTGTACGGCCAGCTGAGGTTGAGCAGCGGTTCGGCAAACGCGCCACCCTCGGCGCGGTAGCGTTCACGCAGGCGCAGGAACAGGTCGCTCATGATGCGCACGTCGGTACGGGTTTCACCCGGGCCGTCGGCGCCCTTCCAGTGCCACTGCAGCCAACGGCTGCTGTTGACCAGCGAACCGTCCTCCTCGGCGAAGCAGGTGGTGGGCAGGCGGATGACCTCGGTGGCGATGTCGGCCGTGCTGACGTCGTTGTACGGCCCTGCGTTGCGCCAGAACTCCGAGGTTTCGGTGGCCAGCGGGTCCATCACCACCAGCCACTTGAGCTTGCTGAGCGCGGCAGTGACGCGGTTCTTGTCGGGCAGCGCGGCAATCGGGTTGAAGCCCTGGCACATGTAGCCGTGCACCTCGCCCCTGCCCATCATGTCGAACATCTTGAGCACGTCGTAGCCTGGGATGTCGAGCTTGGGCAGCCAATCGTAGCCCCAGTGGTTCTCGGCAGTGGCGTTGGCGCCATACCAGGCCTTCATCAGACTGACGTGGAACTTGCCGTAGTTCTGCCAGTACGACAGCTGCCCTGGGCGCAGCGGCTTGAGGGCGCGTTTGGCGATGTAGCCGTCGTAGTCCTGCTCGGCATCACCGGGCAGGGTCAGGTAGCCCGGCAAGGAGTTGGACAGCAGGCCCAGGTCGGTCAGGCCCTGGATGTTGGAGTGCCCGCGCAGGGCGTTGACCCCGCCACCCGGCATGCCGACGTTGCCCAGCAGCAGTTGCACCATCGCCGCGCTGCGGATGATCTGCGCGCCGATCGAATGCTGGGTCCAGCCCAGGGCATAGAGGATGGTCATGGTCTTGCCGGGTGTGGAGCAGGTGGCGATCTCTTCCCAGATCTTCTGCATGCTGGCCTGGGGCATGCCGCAGGTCATGCTGGCGAGCTCCGGGGTGTAGCGGCTGTAGTGCTGCTTCATCAGCTGGTAGACGCAGCGCGGGTCCTGCAGGGTCGGGTCGACCTTGGCGAAACCGTCTTCACCCAGTTCGTAGCCCCAGCCGGACTTGTCGGCATAGGTACGCTTGGCCGCATCGTAGCCACTGAACAGCCCGTCCTCGAAGCCGAAGCCGGCTTTGACGATGAACGACACGTCGGTGTAGTTGCGCACGTACTCGTGCTGGATCTGGTCAGTGCTGAGCAGATAGTTGATCAGGCCGCCCATGAAGGCGATGTCGCTGCCGGTGCGAATCGGCGCGTAGTAATCGGCCACCGAGGCGGTACGGGTAAACCGTGGGTCGACCACGATCAGCCGCGCCTGGTTGTGCGCCTTGGCTTCGGTCACCCATTTGAAACCGCACGGGTGCGCTTCTGCTGCGTTGCCGCCCATCACCAGGATCAGGTTCGCGTTGGCGATATCGGTCCAGTGATTGGTCATGGCACCACGGCCGTACGTCGGGGCAAGACTTGCCACCGTCGGGCCGTGTCAGACACGCGCCTGGTTGTCGAACCCCAGCATGCCCAAACTGCGAATGACCTTGTGGGTCAGGTAGCCGGCTTCGCTGGAAGCCGCCGAGGCCGCGAGGAACCCGGTGCTGAGCCAGCGGTTGACGGTCTGGCCCTGGGCGTTCTTCTCGATGAAGTTGGCGTCGCGGTCGGCCTTGACCAGCTCGGCCACTCGGTCCATGGCCTCATCCCAGCTGACGCGCGTCCACTCGTTGCTGCCCGGCTTGCGCACCTGCGGGTACTGCAGGCGGCTGGGGCTGTGGATAAAGTCCAGCAGGCCTGCACCTTTGGGGCACAGGGTGCCGCGGTTGACCGGGTGATCGGCGTCGCCTTCGACGTGGATGATGCTCTGCGCCACGTTCTTGCCCGCATCGCCCTGGCTGTACAGGATCAGGCCGCAGCCGACCGAGCAGTAGGGGCAGGTGTTGCGGGTTTCCTTGGTGCGGGCCAGCTTGAAGTGGCGTATCTGTTCGGCGAAGGCCGGCGCGGGGGCCATGCCCAGCGCCGCCAGGCTCGAACCTCCAAGGCCGATGGCGGCGACCTTGAAAAATTGCCGACGGTTGAGATCCATCGTGCACTCCTGATCAGGTGGTGGACGCGCGGAGCATTGCCGGCGTCTCGTGAACAGTCACGGTGGCGGCCACTGGGTGGTCGTCAATATTCACTCTAGCCAAGATCGGGCCAAGCACCATTAAAACGGATTATCGATGCGCGCAACGGGTGCATAATCGCCAGCCTGACCACCATCGCCAAGGGACTGCATGATGCAATTGGACAAGAACGGGTTGCCGCTGCTGGAGCAGTTTGGCGAAGAAGGTTTTGTGGACTGCGTGTTTCAGGTGCAGCACCTGATGCAGGATGACGTGCACTACCACTTTGACCTGCGTGCCGCGTTCGCCGGGCACTCGGTGGGTGTGCGGGCGCGGCTGCGGCGCGACGTGCAGCCGGGGTTCGATGGCGAGATGAACGTGATACAGGCGCACTTCTACAGCGACGGGCTCGAGATCTCGTCGCTGGGCCTGGAGACCGAGCGGTTCATCGAGGCGCTGGCACAGCTGTATGAAATCGAGCTGGTCGATGGCCCCGGGGCGGTCGGCGAGCGCTTCAGCGTGATTGCGCTGCACCAGGCGGACACCGGGCTTGAAGCGGGTGCGGTGCGCCTGAAGGTGTTCGGCAACGACCGTTCGGATTCGGCGCCAGGCAGCTACTACGAAAGCTTCTTCAATGTCGACCTGCCAGCCGGTCATGTGTACTGGAACGAGAAGGACGTGGAGTATCGCGCACCGATGCTCAATGCACTGGCCGGGCTGGTGGGCCAAGGCGTGGCCGCGGCGTGAGTGCTCACGGGCCGCTTCACCTCCTGGCGGCCCGCTAGAGGTACCGCGAGGCCCGCACGTGCGCTGAACATCGCAAGCGTGTCAGGGCCACCGCCCACCGAGGTTTCCCCAGAACGCAAAACGCCCGATGCAGCGCATCGGGCGTTTGTCTTGAAGCGCGGCGTTGGCCAGGGCTCAGAACGGGATGTCGTCATCGAAGCTGTCGAAGTCGGCAGCCGGCTGCGGCGCAGGCTGTTGCGGCGCAGGGCGCTGCTGAGGGGCCTGCTGCGGACGCTGCTGAGGCGCCTGCTGACGTGGGGCCTGGTTGTAGTTGTTGCCACCCTGCTGCGAACCGTCCTGGTTCTGCGGACGACCACCCAGCAGCTGCATGGTGCCCTGCATGTCGACGATGATCTCGGTGGTGTAACGCTTGATGCCGTCCTTTTCCCACTCGCGGGTCTGCAGCTTGCCCTCGATGTACACCTGCGAACCCTTGCGCAGGTACTCGCCGGCAATCTCGGCAACCTTGCCGAACATCGACACACGGTGCCACTCGGTACGCTCGACCTTCTGGCCGGTCTGCTTGTCGGTCCACTGCTCGCTGGTGGCCAGGCTGAGGTTGGTCACCGCGTTGCCGTTGGGCAGGTGGCGAACTTCAGGGTCCTGGCCGCAAGTGCCGACCAAAATGACTTTGTTAACCCCACGGGCCATAACGTTCTCCTAGGCTTGGCACGCCGCGGGCGCCGGGTTTACCAGCAGCTCCAGGGCCGTACGATCCAAAATTTGTGTATCCAGTTTGATATAGATGGCGGCTTCCTCTGCCACCACCACTGCGTCGGTCACACCCGGCACGGCCTTGAGGCGCTCGGTCAAGCCCGCTTCGCGCATCGCTTCTGGCGACAACGGCAAGCGCAGGCTCGTCACGTAAGGTGGTTCGCGCATAGTAACAGCTATGGCCAACCAAAGGGCACAGAGGCCTGCGCACCCCAGGAAAACCACGCTCAAGCCGCCATGCTGGAACAACCAGCCACCCATGATCCCGCCCAGCGCCGCCCCCAGGAACTGGCTGGTGGAATACACCCCCATCGCCGTGCCCTTGCCACCGGCCGGCGACACCTTGCTGATCAGCGAAGGCAACGAGGCTTCGAGCAGGTTGAAGGCGGTGAAGAAGATCACCGTGCCGATCACCAGTGACTGCAGGCTGTTGCCCAGCTCCCAGAAAAACAGCTCTGTGAGCATGAGCACACTGACCGCGCCCAGCAGGACACGTTTCATCTTGCGCTTTTTTTCACCGTAGATGATGAACGGAATCATTGCGAAGAATGAAACCAGCAAGGCGGTGAGGTAGACCCACCAGTGCTCCTCTTTCGGCAACCCGCCACGCTCCACGAACGCCAGCGGCAAGGCGACGAAGCTGGCCATGAGGATGGCGTGCAGCACGAAGATGCCGACGTCCAGGCGCAGCAGGTCGGGGTGACGCAGGGTCGGCCCCAGGGCCTGCTTGGCCACGCCCGACTCGCGATGCGCCAGCGGGCCGTTGGAGGCCGGAACCACGAAGGCGATCAGGCCGATGCCCACCACCGCCATCGCTGCGGTGGCCAGGAACAACCCCGACAGGCCGAAGGCCCGCGTTACCAGTGGCCCCACGACCATCGCCACGGCGAACGACAGGCCGATGCTCATGCCGATCATGGCCATGGCCTTGGTGCGGTGCTGTTCGCGGGTGAGGTCCGAGAGCAACGCCATGACTGCCGCGGAGATGGCGCCCGCACCCTGCAGGATGCGCCCGGCGATCACGCCCCAGATCGAGTCGGCCTGCGCTGCCAGCACGCTGCCCAGGGCAAAGATCACCAGCCCCAGGTAGATCACCGGCCGACGGCCGATGCGGTCGGAAATGACCCCGAACGGAATCTGCAATACGGCCTGGGTCAGGCCATAGGCACCGATGGCCAGGCCGATGAGCGCCGGCGTGGCGCCCGCCAGGTCCATGCCATAGGTGGCCAGTACCGGCAGCACCATGAACATGCCCAGCATACGGAAGGCGAACACCAGGGCCAGGCCGCCTGCGGCGCGGGTCTCGCTGCCGCTCATGCGTTCGCTGTGGGGATCGTGCATGGATAAACCTCGTGTGAACCGGCGGCGATTCTACCAGTCGGATCGGTTAACGGCATATACGCGACGCTTTGCCGCGTGGTGGCAGCGCGCCGTATACTCCTCCGTTTATGCCCGCCAAGCGAGGCCGCAGTGGACAAGATCCTGATACGTGGGGCACGTACCCACAACCTTAAGAACATCGACCTGACCCTGCCCCGGGACAAACTGATCGTCATCACCGGTCTGTCCGGGTCCGGCAAGTCATCGCTGGCGTTCGACACCCTGTATGCCGAAGGCCAGCGCCGCTACGTGGAATCGCTGTCGGCGTATGCCCGCCAGTTCCTGTCGATGATGGAAAAGCCAGACGTCGACACCATCGAGGGGCTGTCACCGGCCATCTCGATCGAGCAGAAGTCGACCTCGCACAACCCGCGCTCGACCGTGGGCACCATCACCGAGATCTACGATTACCTGCGCCTGCTGTATGCCCGTGTGGGCACCCCACGCTGCCCCGACCACGACATCCCGCTCGAAGCCCAGACTGTCAGCCAGATGGTCGACCTGGTGCTGGCGCAGCCCGAGGGCAGCAAGCTGATGCTGCTGGCTCCGGTGATTCGCGAGCGCAAGGGCGAGCACCTGGCGGTGTTCGAAGAGCTGCGTGCCCAGGGCTTCGTGCGCGCACGGGTCAACGGCAAGCTGTACGAGCTGGACGAGTTGCCCAAGCTCGACAAGCAGAAGAAGCACAGCATCGATGTGGTGGTCGACCGCTTCAAGGTGCGCGACGACCTGCAGCAGCGCCTGGCCGAATCGTTCGAAACAGCCCTTAAGCTGGCCGATGGCATCGCCCTGGTGGCGCCGATGGACGACGAGCCGGGTGAAGAGATGATCTTCTCGGCGCGCTTCGCCTGCCCGATCTGCGGCCACGCGATCAGCGAGCTGGAGCCCAAGCTGTTCTCCTTCAACAACCCGGCCGGCGCCTGCCCGACCTGCGACGGCCTGGGCGTGAAGCAGTTCTTCGACATCAAGCGCCTGGTCAACGGCGAGCTGACCCTGGCCGAGGGCGCGATTCGCGGCTGGGACCGGCGCAATGTGTATTACTTCCAGATGCTCGGCTCGCTGGCCGCGCATTACGGGTTCAGCCTGGAGGTGCCGTTCAACGAGCTGCCGGCCGACCAGCAGAAGGTGATCCTGAACGGCAGTGGCAAGCACAACGTCGACTTCAAGTACCTCAACGACCGGGGCGATATCGTCAAGCGCTCGCACCCCTTCGAGGGCATCGTGCCGAACCTGGAGCGGCGCTACCGCGAGACCGAATCGGCCACCGTGCGTGAAGAGCTGGCCAAGTTCCTCAGCACCCAGCCCTGCCCCGACTGCCGCGGCACCCGCCTGCGCCGCGAGGCGCGCCATGTGTGGGTGGGCGAGAAGACCCTGCCGGCGGTTACCAACCTTCCGATCGGCGATGCCAGCGACTACTTCGGCGGCCTCAAGCTGACCGGGCGCCGTGGCGAGATCGCCGACAAGATCCTCAAGGAAATCTGCGAACGCCTGCAGTTTCTGGTGAACGTGGGCCTGGACTACCTGACGCTGGATCGCAGCGCCGATACCCTGTCGGGCGGCGAGGCCCAGCGTATCCGCCTGGCCAGCCAGATCGGCGCCGGCCTGGTGGGGGTGATGTACATTCTCGACGAGCCATCCATCGGCCTGCACCAGCGCGACAACGATCGCCTGCTGGGCACCCTCAACCACCTGCGCGACATCGGCAACACGGTGATCGTGGTGGAGCACGACGAGGACGCCATCCGCATGGCCGACTACGTGGTGGATATCGGCCCGGGCGCGGGCGTGCATGGCGGCCAGATCGTGGCCGAGGGCACCCCGGCCGAGGTGATGGCGCACCCGGACTCGCTGACCGGCAAGTACCTGTCGGGCCGCGTGAAGATCGCCGTGCCGGCCAAGCGCACCCCGCGCAACAAGAAGCTGTCGCTCAAACTCAAGGGCGCACGCGGCAACAACCTGCAGAACGTCGACCTGGAGATCCCGATCGGCCTGCTGACCTGCGTGACCGGCGTGTCCGGTTCGGGCAAGTCGACGCTGATCAACAACACCCTGTTCCCACTGGCGGCAACCGCGCTCAACGGTGCCAGCACGCTGGAAGCTGCGGCCCACGACAGCTGCGATGGCCTGCAGCACCTGGACAAGGTGGTGGACATCGACCAGAGCCCGATCGGGCGTACACCGCGCTCCAACCCGGCAACCTACACCGGGCTGTTCACGCCGATCCGCGAGCTGTTCAGCGGCGTGCCGGAGTCGCGCTCGCGCGGCTACGGGCCAGGGCGTTTCTCGTTCAACGTCAAGGGCGGGCGCTGCGAGGCGTGCCAGGGCGATGGCCTGATCAAGGTCGAGATGCACTTCCTGCCCGACATCTACGTGCCGTGCGACGTGTGCAAGAGCAAGCGTTACAACCGCGAAACGCTGGAGATCAAGTACAAGGGCAAGAACATCCACGAGGTGCTGGAAATGACCATCGAGGAAGCCCGCGAGTTCTTCGATGCGGTGCCGGCACTGGCGCGCAAGCTGCAGACGCTGATGGACGTGGGCCTGTCGTACATCAAGCTGGGCCAGTCGGCGACCACCCTGTCCGGTGGTGAGGCGCAGCGGGTCAAGCTGTCACGCGAGCTGTCCAAGCGCGATACGGGCAAGACGCTGTACATCCTCGATGAGCCGACCACTGGCCTGCACTTTGCCGATATCCAGCAACTGCTGGACGTGCTGCATCGCCTGCGTGACCACGGCAACACCGTGGTGGTGATCGAGCACAACCTGGACGTGATCAAGACCGCCGACTGGCTGGTGGACCTTGGGCCGGAAGGCGGCTCCAAGGGCGGACAGATCATCGCCTGCGGCACGCCGGAGGAGCTGGCCGAGATGAAGCAGTCGCACACGGGGTATTACCTCAAGCCGCTGCTGGCGCGCGACCGGGCCTGAACTGCAGGAGCCGGCCTTGCCGGCTCCTGCACAGCGGCATGCGGGCACAAAAAAAGGCCATCGGGTACGCCCCGATGGCCTTTTTCGTTGCGCGGCGGATTACATCTGCGATTGCAGGTAGTTCTCCAGGCCCAGCGACTTGATCAGACCCTGCTGCTTCTCCAGCCAGTAGGTGTGATCTTCTTCGGTGTCGGCCAACTGCACGCGCAGGATGTCACGGCTGACGTAGTCCTTGTGCAGCTCGCACAGCTCGATGCCTTTGCACAGCGCAGCGCGCACCTTGTACTCAAGGCGCAGGTCGGCGGCGATCATCTCGGGCACGGTGGTACCGATGTCCAGGTCGTCCGGGCGCATGCGCGGGGTGCCTTCGAGCATGAGAATGCGGCGCATCAGGGCGTCGGCGTGTTGTGCCTCTTCTTCCATCTCGTGGTTGATACGCTCGTAGAGCTTGCTGAAGCCCCAGTCTTCGTACATGCGCGAGTGGATGAAGTATTGGTCACGTGCCGCCAGTTCGCCCGTCAGCAACGTGTTGAGATAATCGATTACGTCCGGGTGACCTTGCATTGCCCTGACTCTCCCTGTGTGAAAGCCATAGTTTGAACCAGGATGACTGTAAGGTCACTGCAAATTGCGCTAAAACCGCTAAAAAAGTGGGTAAACAGTAGTCAATTGCATTGAAAAACCGCCCAGATGAGGGCGGTTCTTCTTATCACTTCGACTTAGGCCAGATTGAGACCCAATGCCTTTGCGATTCCCCCTCCGTAGGCCGGATCGGCCTTGAAGAAGTGCTGCAGCTGACGCTCCACCACATCGCGCGAGACGCTGGCCATGGTGCCGGCGATGTTGGCGATCAGCAGGGCCTTCTGCTCATTGTTCATCAGGCGGAACAGCGCACCGGCGTGGCTGTAGTAGTCGGTGTCTTCACGATGATCGTAACGGTCTGCTGCGCCACCGAGGGCCAGTGCAGGCTCAGCGTACTGCGGGGCCTGCTTGGGTGCGTCGGCGTAGCTGTTGGGCTCGTAGTTGGGCGCCGCGCCGCCGTTGCTGCCAAAGGCCATCGAACCATCGCGCTGGTAGCTGTTCACCGGGCTGCGTGGGGCGTTTACCGGCAGTTGCTGGTGGTTGGTACCCACACGGTAACGGTGAGCGTCTGCGTAGGCGAATACGCGGCCCTGCAGCATGCGGTCTGGCGACAGCCCCACACCCGGGATCATGTTGCTGGGGCCGAACGCGGCCTGCTCGACTTCGGCAAAGTAGTTGAGCGGGTTGCGGTTGAGCTCCAGTTCGCCCACCTCGATCAGCGGATAGTCCTTCTGCGACCAGGTCTTGGTCACGTCGAACGGGTTCTCGGCACGGCTGGCGGCCTCGGCTTCGCTCATTACCTGGATGCACACGCTCCATTTCGGGAAGTCACCGCGCTCGATTGCTTCGAACAGGTCGCGCTGGGCGTAATCCGGGTCGGTACCGGCCAGGCGGGCCGCCTCGGCAGGCGCCAGGTTCTTGATGCCCTGCTTGGTCTTGAAGTGCCACTTGACCCAGGTACGCTGGCCCTGTGCGTTGATCAGGCTGTAGGTGTGGCTGCCAAAACCGTGCATGTGACGGTAGCCGTCCGGGATGCCGCGGTCGGAGAACAGGATGGTGACCTGGTGCAGCGATTCGGGCGAATGCGACCAGAAGTCCCACATCATCTGCGGGCTTTTCAGGTTGCTTTGAGGCAGGCGCTTCTGGGTGTGGATGAAGTCCGGGAACTTCAACGGATCACGGATGAAGAACACCGGCGTGTTGTTGCCCACGATGTCCCAGTTGCCTTCCTCGGTGTAGAACTTGAGTGCAAAACCGCGAGGGTCACGCTCGGTATCGGCCGAACCCCGCTCGCCACCCACTGTGGAGAAACGCAGGAAGGTCTCGGTCTGCTTGCCGACGCTGCTGAACAGCTTGGCGCAGGTGTACTGGGTGATATCACGGCTGACGGTGAACGTGCCATAGGCACCCGACCCCTTGGCGTGTACACGGCGCTCAGGGATGTTCTCGCGGTTGAAGTGCGCAAGCTTTTCAATCAGGTGGAAGTCTTCCAGCAACAACGGACCCCGCGGGCCTGCCGAACGCGAGTTCTGGTTGTCGGCGACCGGCGCGCCACTGGCGGTGGTCAGCGTTTTGTTCTGGCTCATGCACTCTCTCCTTAATCAGACTTTTGCGGCCGGCTAATCGGCGTAGGCAGAAGTATCGACCAGGAACATGACACCATCAAATTCATTACATGACTGAGATCAATAGATTATTTCAATTCACGCAGAAACAAAAAACCGGGCACTGGGCCCGGTTCCTTGTTACAGACTGTTCGCCTTACTCAGCAGCTTCAACCGAGCCACCAACAGGACGATCAACCAGCTCGACGTACGCCATAGGTGCGTTATCGCCAGCGCGGAAACCGCACTTGAGGATACGCAGGTAGCCGCCCTGACGGGTGGCATAGCGCTTGCCCAGATCGTTGAACAGCTTACCGACGATTTCTTTCGAACGGGTACGGTCGAAAGCCAGACGACGGTTAGCAACGCTGTCTTCCTTGGCCAGGGTGATCAGCGGCTCGGCAACGCGGCGCAGTTCCTTGGCTTTTGGCAGAGTAGTTTTGATCAGCTCGTGCTCGAACAGCGACACCGCCATGTTCTGGAACATGGCCTTACGGTGAGAGCTGGTACGGCTCAGGTGACGTCCACTTTTACGATGACGCATGGGTTCATTCCTTACCAAACACTACGTTCGGTGATTACGACGATCAGGCAGTCGCCTTGTCGTCCTTCTTAAGACTTGCAGGCGGCCAGTTGTCGAGGCGCATGCCGAGGGACAGACCACGGGAGGCCAGAACGTCCTTGATTTCGGTCAAGGATTTCTTGCCCAGGTTCGGAGTCTTCAACAGTTCTACTTCGGTACGCTGAATCAGGTCGCCGATGTAGTAAATGTTCTCCGCCTTAAGGCAGTTGGCCGAACGCACGGTCAATTCCAGATCGTCAACCGGACGAAGCAGGATCGGATCGATCTCGTCTTCCTGTTCGACTACCACTGGTTCGCTGTCACCCTTGAGGTCGACGAATGCAGCCAACTGCTGTTGCAGGATGGTTGCAGCACGACGGATTGCCTCTTCAGGATCCAGAGTACCGTTGGTTTCCAGATCAATAACCAGCTTGTCCAGGTTAGTACGCTGCTCGACACGGGCGTTTTCCACCACGTATGCGATACGGCGAACCGGGCTGAACGAAGAGTCGAGCTGCAAGCGACCAATGCTGCGGCTTTCGTCTTCATCGCTCTGACGCGAATCGGCCGGTTCATAACCACGACCACGAGCTACGGTGAGCTTCATGTTCAAGGCGCCATTGGACGCCAGGTTAGCGATTACGTGATCGGGGTTAACGATCTCGACATCATGATCCAGCTGAATATCGGCAGCGGTAACCACCCCCGAACCCTTCTTCGACAAGGTCAGCGTAACTTCGTCACGACCGTGCAGTTTGATAGCCAGGCCTTTCAGGTTCAACAGGATTTCAATGACGTCTTCCTGAACACCTTCGATGGCGGAGTACTCGTGGAGTACACCGTCGATCTCGGCCTCGACTACTGCACAGCCAGGCATGGAGGACAACAGGATGCGGCGCAGCGCGTTGCCCAGGGTATGGCCAAAACCACGCTCGAGAGGCTCGAGAGTGATTTTAGCGCGGGTTGGACTGACGACCTGCACATCGATGTGGCGGGGCGTCAGGAACTCATTTACCGAAATCTGCATGGATGCACCTATTTTCTAGCCCTTACTTGGAGTAGAGCTCGACAATCAGGCTTTCGTTGATGTCGGCAGACAGATCACTGCGAGCAGGAACGTTCTTGAAAACGCCCGACTTCTTCGCGGTGTCTACATCTACCCACTCAACGCGGCCACGCTGGGCGCACAGTTCAAGGGCTTGAACAATGCGCAGCTGGTTCAGCGACTTCTCGCGAACCGCGACCACGTCACCCGGACGAACTTGGTAGGACGGAACGTTTACAGTCTTGCCGTTAACGCTGATCGCTTTGTGCGAAACCAGCTGACGGGATTCGGCACGAGTAGCGCCAAAGCCCATACGATAAACGACGTTATCCAGACGGCATTCGAGCAGTTGCAGCAGGTTCTCACCAGTAGCGCCCTTCGAGGAGGCCGCTTGCTTGTAGTAACCGCTGAACTGACGCTCGAGCACGCCGTAGATACGACGGACTTTTTGCTTTTCACGCAGCTGGGTGCCGTAGTCGGACTGACGACCGCGGCGCTGACCGTGAATACCTGGGGCTGCTTCGATGTTGCACTTCGATTCCAGAGCGCGAACGCCGCTCTTCAGGAACAGATCGGTGCCTTCACGACGAGACAGTTTGCATTTTGGACCAATGTAACGTGCCATTTATCTGTCTCCTGATTACACGCGGCGCTTCTTCGGCGGACGGCACCCGTTATGCGGGATTGGCGTCACGTCGGTGATGCTGGCGATCTTGTAGCCACAGCCGTTCAGAGCACGAACAGCGGACTCACGACCTGGACCTGGACCCTTGACGTTGACGTCGAGGTTCTTCAGACCATATTCCAGCGCAGCTTGACCAGCACGCTCAGCAGCTACTTGAGCAGCGAACGGGGTGGACTTGCGGGAACCGCGGAAACCCGAACCGCCGGAGGTAGCCCAGGACAGGGCGTTACCTTGACGATCGGTAATGGTCACGATGGTGTTGTTAAAGGACGCATGGATGTGGGCGATGCCATCAACCACTGTCTTTTTAACTTTTTTACGAGGACGAGCAGCAGGTTTTGCCATGTCTATATTCCTGTCGATTCGCTGGTGCGATTACTTGCGGATCGGCTTACGCGGACCTTTACGGGTACGCGCGTTGGTCTTGGTACGCTGACCGCGTACTGGCAGACCCCGACGATGACGCAGGCCGCGGTAGCAACCCAGGTCCATCAACCGCTTGATTTTCATGTTGATGTCGCGACGCAGGTCACCTTCAGTGGTGAACTTCGCAACTTCGCTACGCAGCTGTTCAATCTGCTCGTCGCTCAGATCTTTGATCTTCACGGCTGGGTTGACCCCAGTGTCTGCACAGATTTTCTGTGCAGTTGTGCGACCGACACCATAGATGTAGGTCAGCGAGATAACAGTGTGCTTGTTATCTGGAATGTTAACGCCTGCAATACGGGCCATTCAGTGGGACTCCAATTGACAGCTACCTACGCCCCGGAAGCCAAGAAATAGGGCGCGAGATAATATCGCTGTAGAAACAAATAATCAACCCAGCAGCGCACTAGCTGCTGGGTTTGAAGCACAGATCACACTCAGCCTTGGCGCTGCTTGTGACGTGGTTCCGCGCTGCAAATCACTCGCACAACACCTTCGCGGCGAATAATTTTGCAGTTACGGCACAGCTTTTTCACCGATGCACGAACTTTCATCACCAACTCCTCGAACCTTAAGGGTCTCTCAGCGCAGCATTCCGCTGCCACCGTAGCCTTTCAGGTTGGCTTTCTTCATCAGGGATTCGTACTGGTGCGAAACGAGGTGCGATTGTACTTGGGACATGAAGTCCATCACAACCACTACCACAATCAGCAACGAGGTCCCGCCAAGGTAGAACGGAACGTTTGCCGCTACCACCAGGAACTGGGGCAACAGACACACGGCCGTCATATAAAGAGCACCGAACATGGTCAAGCGGGTCAGAACGCCATCAATGTAGCGCGCCGACTGCTCGCCTGGACGGATGCCCGGAATAAAGGCACCGGACTTCTTCAGGTTTTCCGCTACGTCTTTCGGATTGAACATCAACGCCGTATAGAAGAAGCAGAAGAAAATAATCCCTGCACTAAACAGCAGAATATTCAACGGCTGACCAGGAGCGATCGACTGCGAGATGTCCTGCAGCCAGCCCATACCTTCAGACTGACCAAACCAGGCACCCAGCGAAGCCGGGAACAGCAAAATGCTGCTTGCGAAGATGGCTGGGATGACCCCGGCCATGTTCACCTTCAGCGGCAAGTGGCTAGTCTGCGCAGCGAAGACCTTGCGGCCCTGCTGACGCTTGGCGTAGTGAACGGCGATTCGACGCTGACCACGCTCAATGAACACCACAAAACCGATAATCGCTACTGCCAGCAAACCGATAGCGACCAGAGCGAAAATGTTGATATCGCCCGTACGTGCAGACTCGAAAGACTGCCCGATTGCTCTCGGAAGACCGGCGACGATACCTGCGAAAATCAACATCGAGATACCGTTGCCTACACCGCGCTCCGTGATTTGCTCACCCAGCCACATCATGAACATCGCACCCGCCACAAATGTGGAGACCGCGACGAAATGGAAGCCAAAGTCAGCAGAAAACGCTACACCCTGACCGGCCAGGCCGATGGACATGCCAACAGCCTGGACCAGCGCCAGGATAACGGTGCCGTAGCGGGTGTACTGGCTGATCTTGCGACGGCCAGCTTCACCTTCCTTCTTCAACTGCTCCAGCTGCGGGCTGACGGCGGTCATCAGCTGCATGATGATCGATGCCGAAATGTACGGCATGATCCCCAGTGCAAAGATGCTCATCCGTTCCAGCGCGCCGCCGGAAAACATGTTGAACAAGCTAAGAATGGTCCCCTCATTCTGTCGAAACAGTTCCGCCAGCCGGTCCGGGTTGATGCCTGGAACTGGGATGTGTGCGCCTATCCGATAGACGATGATCGCCAGAAACAGAAAACGCAGACGAGCCCAAAGTTCAGACATCCCGCCTTTACCGAGCGAAGAGAGAGCACCTTGCTTAGCCATTTATTCCTCGAACTTGCCGCCAGCTGCTTCGATAGCCGCACGCGCACCTTTGGTGGCTGCGATACCCTTGATGGTGACCGCGCGAGTAACTTCGCCGGACAGCATGATTTTCACACGCTGTACGTTTTGGTTAATCACGTTGGCATCCTTCAAGGATTGCACGGTGACAACGTCGCCTTCCACTTTGGCCAGCTCGGACAGACGCACTTCTGCGCGGTCCATGGCTTTCAGGGAAACGAAGCCGAATTTCGGCAGACGACGGTGCAGCGGCTGTTGACCGCCTTCAAAGCCTGGAGCGATGGTGCCACCGGAGCGGGAGGTCTGACCTTTGTGGCCGCGGCCACCGGTCTTGCCCAAACCACTACCGATACCACGACCCGGACGATGCTTCTCGCGACGGGAACCCGGCGCTGGACTCAGATCATTGAGTTTCATCGATTAACCCTCGACGCGCAGCATGTAGTAAGCCTTGTTGATCATCCCGCGATTCTCGGGAGTATCCAGGACTTCTACAGTGTGACCGATGCGGCGCAGACCCAGACCCTTAACACACAGTTTGTGGTTAGGGAGACGGCCGGCGGTGCTTTTGATCAGCGTTACTTTGACGGTAGCCATGATCAGCGGATCTCCTCGACGCTCTTGCCGCGCTTGGCAGCAATGGATTCAGGAGATTGCATAGCCTTCAGACCCTTGAAAGTGGCATGAACCACGTTCACTGGGTTGGTCGAGCCGTAGCACTTGGCCAGGACGTTCTGAACGCCAGCAACTTCCAGGACAGCACGCATCGCGCCACCGGCGATGATACCGGTACCGTCGGAAGCAGGCTGCATGTACACCTTCGAAGCGCCGTGGGCGGACTTGGTGGCGTACTGCAGAGTGGTGCCGTTCAGGTCTACCTGAATCATGTTGCGACGGGCAGCTTCCATGGCTTTCTGGATCGCAGCAGGTACTTCGCGCGATTTGCCACGGCCGAAACCAACGCGACCCTTGCCATCACCTACCACGGTCAACGCGGTGAAGGTGAAGATACGGCCGCCTTTTACGGTTTTGGCTACGCGGTTAACTTGAACCAGCTTCTCGATGTAGCCTTCGTCGCGCTTTTGATCGTTATTTGACATAACTTAGAACTCCAGTCCGCCTTCACGAGCACCATCTGCCAGCGCTTTAACGCGGCCGTGGTACTTGAAGCCAGAACGGTCAAAGGCAACTTGAGATACACCGGCGGCTTTCGCGCGCTCAGCTACCAGCTTGCCAACCTTAGTGGCCGCGTCGATGTTGCCAGTGGCGCCATCACGCAGGTCTTTGTCCAAAGTCGAGGCGCTGGCCAGGACTTTGCTGCCGTCGGCCGAAATGACCTGGGCATAGATGTGCTGCGAGGAGCGGAACACGCAGAGACGCACGACTTCGAGTTCGTGCATTTTCAGGCGTGCTTTGCGAGCGCGACGCAGTCGAGTAACTTTTTTGTCGGTCATTTGCTATGCCCTACTTCTTCTTGGCTTCTTTACGACGGACGACTTCGTCCGCGTAACGCACACCCTTGCCTTTGTACGGCTCTGGTGGACGGAAGTCGCGGATTTCAGCGGCCACCTGACCTACCAGCTGCTTGTCGATACCCTTGATCAGGATGTCGGTCTGGCTAGGGGTCTCAGCGGTGATGCCCTCAGGCAGTTCATAATCCACTGGGTGCGAGAAGCCGAGCGCCAGGTTCAGCACGGTGCCCTTGGCTTGCGCCTTGTAACCAACACCGACCAGCTGGAGCTTGCGCTCGAAGCCTTGGCTTACGCCCTGGACCATGTTGTTCACGAGTGCACGGGTAGTGCCGGCCATTGCGCGAGTTTGTTGGTCGCCGTTGCGAGCAGCGAAACGCAGCTCACCAGCTTCTTCAACAACTTCAACGGACGAGTGAACGTTCAGTTCGAGAGTGCCCTTGGCACCCTTCACCGAAAGCTGTTGGCCGACGAATTTGACTTCGACACCGGCTGGCAGCTTAACGGGGTTCTTAGCGACGCGAGACATGCTTATCCCCCCTTAGAACACTGTGCAGAGTACTTCGCCGCCGACACCGGCAGCGCGCGCAGCACGATCAGTCATCACACCTTTGTTGGTGGAGACGATAGACACGCCCAGACCGCCACGTACTTTCGGCAGTTCTTCGACGGACTTGTACTGACGCAGGCCTGGACGACTTACGCGCTTGACTTCCTCGATGACCGGACGGCCTTCGAAGTATTTCAGCTCGATGGACAGCGAAGGTTTGACTTCACTGCTGACCTGATAACCCGCGATGTAACCTTCGTCTTTCAGAACTTTGGCTACAGCCACCTTCAGGGTCGAGGACGGCATGCTTACGACGGACTTTT
The DNA here is from genome assembly GCF_029960155.1 of Pseudomonas sp. PS01300. Taxonomy (NCBI): domain Bacteria; kingdom Pseudomonadati; phylum Pseudomonadota; class Gammaproteobacteria; order Pseudomonadales; family Pseudomonadaceae; genus Pseudomonas; species Pseudomonas sp. PS01300. The sequence goes on from NZ_JASCPN010000036.1 coordinate 47,211, forward strand.
CAGCCATCTGGGCATTACGGATTCGAGTTAGCATGTCCGCTAACGGGTCCTGCATACTCATGGGCTAGACGCTCCTGATACAAGAAAAATTAGCCTTTCGGCTACTACAGTCACCTGAACACAACGGGCAAAAAACCCGGGCTCAGGTGAGCCGGTCATTCTAGACACATCCCAGAAACGAAACAAGCCCCATAAGGGGCTTGTTTCGTTGCAAGATCACCGGCGGTCGGAAGATCACTCCCCCGCCGCCAGGGCCCTGCCGGTACGTCTTACCAGCTGGCTTTGACCAGACCTGGAACGTCACCGCGCATTGCTGCTTCACGCAGCTTGTTACGGCCGAGGCCGAACTTGCGGTAAACGCCGTGTGGACGACCGGTGATGCGGCAGCGGTTACGCATGCGCGAGGCGCTTGCGTCACGTGGCTGCTTCTGCAGAGCGATCGAGGCTGCCCAACGTTCTTCTGGAGTTGCATTCAGATTAACGATGGTAGCTTTGAGCTCAGCACGCTTCTTGGCGTATTTAGCAACCGTGAGCTGACGCTTCAGCTCGCGGTTTTTCATGCTCTTCTTGGCCATTTTCCTACTCCAATCAGTTGCGGAACGGGAATTTGAAAGCGCGCAGCAGAGCGCGACCTTCGTCATCCGTACGAGCAGTGGTGGTCAGGGTAATGTCCAGACCGCGCAGAGCATCGATCTTGTCGTAGTCGATTTCCGGGAAGATGATCTGCTCTTTCACGCCCATGCTGTAGTTGCCACGACCGTCGAAGGACTTGGCATTCAGGCCGCGGAAGTCGCGAACCCGAGGCAGGGAGATCGCCAGCAGGCGGTCCAGGAATTCGTACATACGATCACGGCGCAGAGTGACTTTGACGCCGATCGGCCAGCCCTCACGGACTTTAAAGCCCGCGATGGATTTCCGAGCGAAAGTCACAACGGCTTTTTGACCGGTGATCTTCTCGAGGTCAGCTACAGCGTGCTCGATGACTTTCTTGTCGCCGACAGCTTCGCCCAGACCCATGTTCAGGGTGATCTTGGTAACGCGCGGAACTTCCATCACGTTCGCCAGCTTAAGTTCTTCCTTAAGCTTGGGAGCAATTTCCTTCCGGTAAATCTCTTTCAGTCGTGCCATGGTCTTCTACCTAGCAGTGTTCAAGCATCAACCGCTTTTTGGGTCGACTTGAAGACACGAATTTTTTTGCCTTCTTCTACTTTGAAACCAACGCGGTCAGCCTTGTTGGTTTCGCCGTTGAAGATGGCGACGTTGGAAGCGTGCAGTGGCGCTTCTTTCTCGACGATACCGCCTTGTACGCCCGACATAGGGTTAGGCTTGGTATGACGCTTCACCAGGTTGATCCCACCAACGACCAGACGGTCGTCAGCGAGAACCTTGAGCACCTTACCGCGCTTACCTTTGTCTTTGCCGGCGATCACGATGATCTCGTCGTCACGACGAATCTTTTGCATGTCGGATCTCCTTACAGCACTTCTGGGGCGAGCGAGACGATCTTCATGAACTTCTCAGTACGAAGTTCACGGGTCACTGGCCCAAAGATACGGGTGCCGATCGGCTCTTGCTTGTTGTTCAGCAGAACAGCAGCATTGCCATCAAAGCGGATGATGGAGCCGTCAGCACGACGGACACCGTGGCGAGTGCGGACTACAACAGCAGTCATCACCTGGCCTTTCTTCACTTTACCGCGAGGAATTGCTTCCTTGACGGTTACCTTGATGATGTCACCGATACCGGCGTAGCGACGGTGCGAACCGCCGAGCACCTTGATGCACATGACGCGACGAGCGCCGCTGTTATCGGCCACATCGAGCATGGATTGAGTCTGAATCATAAAATTTCTCCGACCCCTAGCCCTTAGACTTCAACAGCGCGTTCGAGAACTTCAACCAGTGCCCAGGACTTGGTCTTGGCCAGCGGACGAGTCTCGCGGATGGAGACCTTGTCGCCGATGTGGCACTGGTTGGTTTCGTCGTGCGCGTGCAGCTTAGTCGAACGCTTAACGTATTTACCGTAGATCGGGTGCTTTACGCGACGCTCGATCAGTACGGTGATGGTTTTGTCCATCTTGTCGCTGACGACACGGCCAGTCAGCGTACGGACGGTTTTTTCAGCTTCAGCCATGATCACTTACCTGCCTGCTGGTTGAGCACAGTTTTCACGCGAGCGATGTCACGCTTAACTTGCGAGAGCAGGTGCGACTGCCCCAACTGGCCAGTTGCCTTCTGCATACGCAGATTGAACTGGTCGCGCAGCAAGCCGAGCAGTTGCTCGTTCAGCTGCTGTGCTGATTTTTCACGAAGTTCATTCGCTTTCATCACATCACCGTCCGCTTAACAAAGGAGGTGGCGAGAGGCAGCTTTGCAGCCGCCAAGGCGAATGCCTCACGCGCCAGCTCTTCAGAAACACCCTCGATCTCGTACAGGACCTTGCCTGGCTGGATCTGGGCAACCCAGTACTCCACGGAACCCTTACCTTTACCCATCCGCACTTCGAGAGGCTTCTTGGAGATCGGCTTGTCCGGGAATACACGGATCCAGATCTTGCCGCCACGTTTTACGTGACGGGTCAGGGCACGACGTGCCGATTCGATCTGGCGAGCGGTGAGACGACCGCGAGCAACAGCTTTCAGAGCAAACTCGCCGAAGCTGACTTTGCTACCGCGCAGTGCCAGACCACGGTTGTGGCCAGTCATCTGCTTGCGGAATTTTGTACGCTTTGGTTGCAACATTTGGCGTACCCCTTACTTAGCAGCTTTTTTACGAGGCGCTGGTGCTTGTGGTTTCAGTTCTTCTTGGCGACCACCAATAACTTCGCCTTTGAAAATCCAAACCTTCACACCGATCACACCGTAAGTGGTGTGAGCTTCGTAAGTGGCATAGTCGATGTCGGCACGCAGGGTGTGCAGTGGCACACGACCTTCGCGATACCATTCAGTACGTGCGATTTCAGCACCGCCGAGACGACCGCTCACCTGGATCTTGATGCCCTTGGCACCAATACGCATGGCGTTCTGTACAGCGCGCTTCATGGCGCGACGGAACATCACACGACGCTCCAGCTGCTGAGCTACGCTCTGAGCTACCAGCATACCGTCGAGTTCCGGCTTGCGGATCTCTTCGATATTGATGTGCACAGGCACACCCATTTGCTTGGTCAGGTCCTGACGCAGTTTCTCAACATCTTCACCTTTCTTCCCGATAACGATACCTGGACGAGCGGTGTGGATGGTGATGCGTGCAGTTTGAGCCGGACGATGGATATCGATACGGCTAACGGACGCGCTTTTTAGTTTGTCTTGGAGGTACTCACGCACATTCAGATCTGCGAGCAAATAGTCCGCATAAGTCCGACCGTCTGCGTACCAGACGGAGGTGTGCTCCTTGACGATTCCCAGGCGAATGCCAGTGGGATGTACTTTCTGACCCATCTGATCGACTCCGTTACTTGTCCGCAACCTTGACAGTGATATGGCAAGACCGCTTGACGATGCGATCAGCGCGGCCTTTGGCACGCGGCATGATGCGCTTCAGCGAACGCCCTTCGTTGACGAAAACGGTGGAGACCTTCAGGTCATCAACGTCTGCGCCTTCGTTATGCTCGGCGTTGGCTACGGCCGACTCGAGGACTTTCTTCATGATTTCAGCGGCTTTTTTGCTGCTGAAGGCCAACAGGTTGAGCGCTTCGCCCACCTTCTTCCCGCGGATCTGGTCGGCGACCAAGCGGGCTTTCTGGGCGGAGATGCGAGCGCCCGACAACTTAGCGGCTACTTCCATTTCCTTACCCCTTAACGCTTGGCTTTCTTGTCAGCCACGTGCCCGCGGTAGGTGCGGGTACCGGCGAACTCGCCCAGTTTATGGCCGACCATGTCTTCGTTCACGAGAACTGGGACGTGTTGGCGACCGTTGTGTACCGCGATGGTCAGACCGACCATTTGTGGCAGGATCATCGAACGGCGCGACCAGGTCTTAACTGGTTTGCGATCGTTCTTTTCCGCCGCCACTTCGATCTTCTTCAGTAGGTGAAGATCGATAAAAGGACCTTTTTTCAGAGAACGTGGCACTGTCGTATCCCTCTATTTACTTGCGACGACGGACGATCATTTTGTCGGTACGCTTATTACCACGAGTCTTCGCGCCCTTAGTCGGGAAGCCCCATGGCGATACCGGATGACGACCACCGGAGGTACGACCTTCACCACCACCATGTGGGTGGTCAACCGGGTTCATGGCAACACCACGAACGGTTGGGCGAACGCCACGCCAGCGTTTGGCACCAGCTTTACCCAGCGAACGCAGGCTGTGCTCGGAGTTCGAGACTTCGCCCAGGGTCGCACGGCACTCAGCCAGGACTTTACGCATTTCACCAGAGCGCAGACGCAGGGTCACATAGACACCTTCGCGAGCGATCAGCTGAGCCGAAGCACCAGCGGAACGAGCGATCTGTGCACCTTTGCCCGGCTTCAGTTCGATGCCGTGAATGGTGCTACCCACTGGAATGTTGCGCAGTTGCAGGGAGTTGCCTGGCTTGATTGGAGCCAGAGCACCTGCGATCAGCTGGTCGCCAGCACTCACGCCTTTAGGGGCGATGATGTAGCGGCGCTCGCCGTCTGCGTAGCAGAGCAGTGCGATGTGAGCAGTACGGTTCGGGTCGTATTCGATACGCTCGACAGTGGCGACGATGCCGTCCTTGTCGTTGCGACGGAAGTCGACCATACGGTAATGCTGCTTATGACCACCACCTACGTGACGCGTAGTGATGCGGCCATTGTTGTTACGACCACCAGACTTCGATTTCTTCTCGAGCAGCGGTGCGTGAGGAGCGCCTTTATGCAGCTCCTTGTTGACCACCTTGACCACGAAACGGCGGCCAGGGGAAGTCGGTTTGCATTTAACGATTGCCATGATGCACCCCTTCCTTACTCAGCACTGCTGCTGAAATCGAGATCTTGGCCGGGTTGAAGGGAGATGATCGCCTTCTTCCAGTCATTACGCTTGCCCAGACCGCGAGCGGTACGCTTGGTCTTACCCAGAACGTTCAGGGTAGTCACGCTTTCCACTTTCACGCTGAACAGGCTTTCGACGGCCTTCTTGATTTCCAGCTTGGTTGCGTCGGTAGCAACCTTGAAAACGAACTGGCCTTTCTTGTCAGCCAGAACCGTGGCCTTCTCGGAAACGTGCGGGCCAAGTAGAACTTTAAATACGCGTTCCTGGTTCATCCCAGCAGCTCCTCGAATTTCTTCACGGCCGACACGGTGATCAACACCTTGTCGTATGCGATCAGACTGACCGGATCGGAACCCTGTACGTCACGTACATCGACGTGCGGCAGGTTGCGAGCAGCCAGGTACAGATTCTGATCAACAGCATCAGAAACGATCAGTACGTCGCTCAGACCCATGCCGTTCAGTTTGTTCAGCAGGTCTTTGGTTTTCGGTGCTTCAACAGCGAAGTCCTGAACCACGACCAGACGGTCGGTACGCACCAGCTCGGCGAGGATGGAACGCATTGCTGCGCGGTACATCTTCTTGTTGAGCTTCTGCGAGTGGTCTTGAGGACGAGCTGCGAAAGTGGTACCGCCGCCACGCCAGATTGGGCTACGGATAGTACCGGCACGAGCGCGGCCAGTGCCTTTCTGACGCCATGGGCGCTTGCCGCCACCAGCAACGTCGGAACGGGTTTTCTGCTGCTTGGTGCCCTGACGGCCGCCGGCCATGTAGGCCACGACTGCTTGGTGTACCAGCGTCTCGTTGAATTCGCCGCCGAAAGTCAGTTCGGAAACTTCGATCGCTTGAGCGTCATTTACATTTAGTTGCATGTCAGCTTCCCCTTAACCGCGAGCCTTGGCAGCCGGACGCACAACCAGATTGCCGCCAGTAGCGCCAGGAACGGCACCCTTGACCAGCAACAGATTGCGTTCAGCGTCGACGCGCACTACTTCGAGGGACTGAACGGTCACGCGCTCGGCGCCCATGTGACCGGACATTTTTTTGCCCTTGAATACACGACCAGGAGTCTGGCACTGGCCGATAGAGCCCGGGACGCGGTGGGAAACGGAGTTACCGTGGGTATTGTCTTGACCGCGGAAATTCCAACGCTTGATGGTACCGGCAAAGCCTTTACCTTTCGACTGACCGGTAACGTCTACCATTTGGCCAGCAGCGAAGATTTCTGCATTGATCAAGTCGCCAGCCTGGTACTCGCCTTCTTCAAGACGGAATTCCCAGACACCGCGACCAGCGGCAACGTTCGCTTTAGCGAAGTGACCTGCTTGAGCAGCAGTCACACGCGAAGCGCGACGCTCGCCAACAGTGACTTGCACTGCGCGATAGCCATCAGTTTCTTCGGTTTTGAACTGGGTGACGCGATTCGGCTCGATCTCAATGACCGTGACCGGAATGGAGACACCTTCTTCGGTGAAAATACGGGTCATACCGCATTTACGACCGACTACACCAATAGTCATGTTGTAAACCTCATGAGTGTACGGGGCTTTCACCCGCTATGGCCGCCCATTTCAGAGCGTTACACGACTAAGACCCGAGTCTTAGCCGAGGCTGATCTGCACTTCCACGCCTGCCGCAAGATCGAGCTTCATAAGAGCATCAACGGTTTTATCCGTTGGCTGGACGATGTCCAGTACGCGCTTATGAGTACGGATCTCGTACTGGTCACGCGCGTCTTTGTTGACGTGCGGGGAGACCAGAACGGTGAACCGCTCTTTACGGGTAGGCAGTGGAATTGGACCACGCACTTGAGCACCAGTACGTTTCGCGGTTTCCACGATTTCCTGGGTGGATTGGTCGATCAGGCGATGGTCAAAAGCCTTCAACCTGATACGGATTTGCTGATTTTGCATTGGATTTCAGACTCCAGGCTGCTATTCCCACCGGGCGCACTACGCCCGTTAAAAGGAGGCGTGATTCTATAGACACCCCCACTGAGTGTCAACCCAATAAAAAAGCCCCCGCAAAAGCGGGGGCCTTTCTAAACGATCAACGATTACTCGATGATTTTGGCTACGACGCCGGCGCCGACGGTACGACCGCCTTCACGGATAGCGAAGCGCAGACCGTCTTCCATCGCGATGGTCTTGATCAGAGTGACAGTCATCTGGATGTTGTCACCTGGCATTACCATTTCAACGCCTTCTGGCAGCTCGCAGTTACCAGTCACGTCAGTAGTACGGAAGTAGAACTGTGGACGGTAGCCTTTGAAGAACGGAGTGTGACGGCCGCCTTCTTCCTTGCTCAGAACATAGACTTCTGCGGTGAACTTGGTGTGCGGCTTGACCGAACCTGGCTTGACCAGAACCTGGCCACGCTCAACGTCGTCACGCTTGGTGCCGCGCAGCAGCACGCCGCAGTTCTCGCCAGCACGACCTTCGTCCAGCAGCTTGCGGAACATCTCAACACCGGTGCAGGTGG
>NZ_JASCPN010000037.1:0-52805 GCF_029960155.1 Pseudomonas sp. PS01300
TTCAACCCATTTTTCCATGGGGCGGCGCGCGCGCGGTCGCGCCGGGCTGCCGCAGCCCGGCGCTACACTGGCCGCGACCACTCAGATGGCCTGCGCATGCTGGCCGTGCACGAAGTGATACGGGGAGCGCGTTTCACGCGGTTGCGGGCCTAGAAACTCCAGCAGCACCTCGCGGGTGTCGCGGCAGGCCGCCTTGTGTTCCATGTCCAGGAAATGGCCGGCGCTGCGAATCGGCCTGAAGTGGCTGTGGCGCACGTGCCGGGAAAATTGCCGGGCGTCGTGGGCAGTGGTGTATTCGTCCCATTCACCGTTCATGAACAGCACCGGAATGTCGATGGCCTGTGCGGCCCGCAGGGCCCGCCCAAGGTCGTGATCCAGCACCTGATGGATGTGGAAGTGCATCTGCGCATACTCATGCTCGGCCAGGCTGCTGACGTGGCGATGATTGAAACGCTTGAACAGCGAGGGCAGGTGCTTGCCGATGGTGTCGTTGACCAGTTTGCCCATCTGCTGGCGGTCGCAGGTGCGCAGGTAGTGCGAGCCGCGCTCCAGGTAGTCGCGCATCGGTTCGTTGATCACCGGCGAGAACGAGCTGACCACGGCCTTGCGAATGCGCCGCGGCTTGCTGGCCAGTGCCAGCAGGGTGCAGGCACCGCCCCATGAAAACGACATCAGGTGGTCGGCGGCGAAGTGGTCGATCAGCTCAAGCAGGATCCGGCCTTCGGTTTCCTTGGTCAGCAGGTGGTCGTTGCGGTTGTGTGCCCGGGACTTGCCCGAGTAGGGCTGGTCGTACAGCACGACGTTGAACTGCGGATGCAGGTTGCGCACCGTCTGGGCGAAAGACGCTGTGGTGGCGAGCGAGCCGTTGATCAGGATGATCGTCTTCTCTGCGGCGTCCGCGCGATAGAACTCCGTGTAAACCCGGTACTGACCCTGTATATCCAGCACAGCAATTTCTGGCCTCATGTCATCGACTCCTGGCGCAAAAAGGGTATCCGTGCAAGCAAGCTTGCCCGGTCTTCATGACAGGTAGGCATACGCCTTGAAATGAAACGAGGGGCCCTGTGTCGATCCGTTGCCGGCTGGTCGACGGGTATTGTTGTTAGGTGGGCAATCTGCCGGACGCCAGCGCTTCGGGGCGCCGGTCACCTGCAGAAAGGTGCCTTGGACTGCGTTCGTGACCGATTGGTCACATGCAGACTGACGGTTGGATTCAAGCAGGCGCCCGGCCAACCCGCAAGTGCCGTTGGCGCAATCGATGATTTTTTTGCCGAGCGGTCGTGGCGTCAGATGGCCAGGATCTCATCCTGGCTCAGCGCACGGTATTGCCCCGGGGCCAGCTGCGGGTCCAGGTGCAGCGGGCCCATGCGCTCGCGGTGCAGGCGCGTGACCTTGTTGTCGAAGAAGCCGAACATGCGTTTGACCTGGTGATAGCGCCCCTCGACGATGCTCAGGCGCGCGCTGTGGCTGCCCAGCAGGGTGAGCTCGGCGGGGAGGGTGGTGAGGTTTTCGAAGGCGAAGTAGATGCCCTGGCCAAAGGTTGGCGCATAGGCGTCGGTGATCGGCTGCTCGGTCTCGACGTAGTAGGTTTTCGCCAGCCCGGTCTTGGGCTGGGTCAGGCGACGTGACCACTGGCCATCGTTGGTCAGCAGCAGCAACCCGGTGGTGTTGAAGTCCAGGCGCCCGGCGATGTGCAGGTCGTTCCGGTCGGGTTCGTCGAGCAGGTCGAGCACGGTGCGGTGCTGCGGGTCGACGGTGGCGCTGACGCAGCCCATCGGCTTGTGCAGCATCAGGTAGCGCGGTGCACGCCCGGCTTGCAGCTCCTGCTGGTCGACCTCGACGCGGCTGAACTCGCGTACCTCATGGTGCGGGTCGGTGATGGCCACGCCATCCACCCGCACCCGTCGTTGCACCAGCAGCAGGCGCACCTGCTGGCGGTTGAAACATGGCAGGTTGCTGAGAAAACGGTCGAGGCGCATGGCGGTTGGGCGTACAGAGGTGGGCGCGCAGTCTAACGGTTCGGCGCAGGCTTGGCTGCCTGCAATCGGGCATCGACCAGGGCGCATCGCGGGCACAGGCAGGCACTGTTGCGCAAATGCGCCGGCAGCGCTTCGAGCACGCGGGGATCGATCTGCACGCTGTAGCACCAGCAGGCCTGGGTGGCGCTGCGCGGGTCGGCGAGGCTGCACTGGTTGCTGGCGCCGCAGGCGGGGCACAGGCGGGTATCGTTCATGGTGGTGGCTACCGGGGGCGACGTTTTACAGTTCCGAGCAGACGCGATTGCGTCCACCCTGTTTGGCGCGGTACAGCGCATCATCGGCGCGGGCGATCAGGGTGTGCAAGGTATCGTCGGACCGATGGGCGCTCAAGCCGATGCTCACGGTCAGGTCGAGCACCTTGTCGGCATAGCCGAAGGCCAGTTGCTCGGTGCGCAGGCGAATCTTTTCGGCAACCGCCCGTGCGGCGTCGGCGTCGGTGTTCTTGAGCAGCACGAGAAACTCCTCGCCGCCCCAACGACAGATGATGTCGGTATGGCGCAGGCAGCTTTCCAGGATGCGCGCGAACTGACGCAGCACTTCGTCGCCGGCCAGATGGCCGTGGGTATCGTTGAGGACCTTGAAGTGGTCCAGGTCGAGCAGCAGTGCCACCAGCGGCATGGGCTCGCGCTCGGTGTCGAGCAGGGCCTGTGCCGCCAGCAGGTCGAAGGCGCGTCGGTTGGGCAGGCCGGTCAGGCTGTCGATTGTTGCCAGGGTCTGGATGTTGTCCTGATGGCGACGGATCATCGCATTGAGCAGCGACAGCACCACCAGGGTGATCATCGCGCAGATCACCAGGTTCATGTACAGCGACTGGCGTGCAGTGTCCAGGGCCGTGCCGTCGCGCTTGTCGACGAACAGGTACCAGTCGAGCTCGGGGATCAGGCGCACATTGAGAAAGTGGCTGTGCCCATCATGGTTGTATTCGCGGTTGCCCTCCACCGGCACGGGCATTTTCTGCTGCAGGTCGGCCAGCGCTGGCACCTCGCGCAGCGTGAGCCCGCTGTGTACGCCTTCGGGGCCGCCGGCAGACCCGGTGAGCACGATGCGACCGCTGGCATCGACGAAATACACCGTACGCTGATAGCGCAACTGGTAGTCGCTCAGGCGCCTGATCACCGCTTCGACCGTCAGCCCGACGCCAGCCGCGCCGATGAACCTGCCCTGGTAGTCGAACACCTTGTAGTTGATGAAGACGGTGGGCTTGTCCTGGTTGGCCATGTCCAGGTCGACGTTGATCTCGTAGGGCGTGTCCATCGCCTTGACGCGTGCGTACCAGCGGTCACGCTCGGTGCGCGGGTCGACATGCTTGAGTACGCCCTTGGCCTGGTAGTAGATGCCGCTGGCCTCGGAGACAAAAAACGCCGTGTAGGCATTCTGATGCGCCATCACTTCATTGAGGTAGCGGGTGATGGGCATCGGGTCCTGTTCGCCGGCCAGGGCCCAGTCACGCAGGAAGGTGTTCTGGGCCATCATCGAGGCGATCACCACCGGGCGCACCAGGTCCCGCTGGATTTCGGAGTAGACGGTATCGGAGGTCAGCGGCAGCTCGGTGTTGATGATGTTGTCGCGGATCTCGCTGCGCGAGGCAAAGTAGCTGAGCAGCGACGTGGCCAGAAAGCCGCAGCCAAGCAACAAAAGCAATGCCAGCATCAACGAGCGTTGCGAGAACAGGGCGTAACGAAGCGGCATGGCAGATCCGTGGCGGGTACCGATGCGTCTTATTCTAGAGGGGCGCGCAGAAAATAACTGGACGATTTTCAGGGGTATCGGCCTTGTCACAATTTATTTCGAAAAACGCACGGCACGTCGATTCGGTGGTCTTAGCCTATGTCGATGAACGCTTGCCGATCGACGCCGACCAGCGCCGCTGGGATGTGCAGTTCAGCGGTCCGGGAGGCCGCCATGTATCGCCGACTTTTGCTGATTGTTGTGCTGGGTGTGCTGACCACCGCCTGTGCTCCGTATTACGGTGGCCAGGGCTACTACCGCAGTGATGTGTACACCGTGGACCGCTATGAATACCGTGGTTACGACCGTGGTTATCCCTATAACAGGGGGTACTACGTGGTGCCGCAGCCTCGCTATTACGCCCCCGCGCCGCGTTACTATCGCCCGGCGCCCGTGCCTCAGTACCGACCGGTACCGGGTCATGGCTACTACAATGTGCGCCCCGCCCCAGGGCGTTACTACCAGAACCCGCGCTATGGTCAGGGGCAGCAGTGGCATCAGGGGCGGGACAATGACCATGGGCGCGATCATGGGCGTGACCGGGGCCGCAGCGACAACGGCTGGGGCGATCGCAACTCGCACCGGTGAACATCGCATTCGCTGGCTTCACACAAGGTCAGCCAGCGGATGCCGCCCCTCCCATGCCTTGCTGAAGTGCGCCTGCACCACTGCCTGGGGGACCTGAGCAACTTCCTGCCAATGCCAATGCGGCGTCTGGTCCTTGTCCACCAGGCGCGCGCGTACCCCTTCGCTGAACTCCGGATGCCGGCAGCAGTTCAGGCTCATCGCATATTCCATCTGCAGCACCTGCCCCAGCGACAGGTAGCGCGCCCGCGCGATCTGCTGCCACACCAGGTGCGCGGTCAGCGGGCAGCCTTCGGTGAGGATGCGTGCCGCCTTGGCCAGGACCTCGTCGTCGTGCATGCGCCACTGTGCGATCGCCCGCCAGGCACAGGCCGGGTCGCTGACGTCGAGCAGCGCGTCGATCTGCGCCCGGCGTGGCAGCCATCGGGCCGGCGGCAACTCGGCCAGCGCCTGCTGCTGCAACGCCTTGAGCAGGCTGTTGAGCTGCATCGCGGTCTGCTCCTGCCAGTTCAGTTGCAACAGCCCTTCAATCAGCTCGTCCTGCTGGTTTTCGCCCATGAAGCGGTCCGCCAGGCCCAGGTCCAGTGCATCGCGTGCATTGATCGGCGCGCCGGTCAGCCCAAGGAACAGGCCAAGACGCCCTGGCAGCCGGTTCAGGAACCAGCTGGCGCCCACGTCCGGGTACAGGCCGATACTGATTTCCGGCATCGCCAGGCGGCTGCTCGGGGTCACGATGCGTACCGTGCTGGCCTGCAGCAGGCCCATGCCGCCGCCCAGCACATGCCCGTGCCCCCAGCACAGCAGAGGCTTGGGGTAATGGTGCAGGTCATAGTCGAGCCGGTACTCGGCGGCGAAGAAACGCGCCGCCAGCGGCGGTACTTCACCAGGCTGTGCGCGGCACGCCTCCACAAGACTGCGCACATCGCCCCCCGCGCAGAACGCCCGGTCACCCAGCCCGCGCAGCAGCACGCAGACGATGCCGTCATCCTTGGCCCAGCTTTGCAGGTGGGTGCTCAACTGCTCGATCATCGGCAACGACAGGGCGTTGAGCGACTGGGGCGCATCCAGGCTGGCAACGCCGATGCGGGCGCCATCGACGCCGGTGAGTACTTCGAACGCTACGGCCATGGGCCACCTCACTGCGGTTATCCCGACAAGTATGGCTACTGTCAGCGATCATGCCGGTCGCCGGTCGGATCGATTGACAAGCGCTGGCAGCTTTCCTAGTGTCCGCCCCCATTGCCTACGGGAGTGCCCATGACCAACGATGACCGCATCAAACTCGAACCGAGCTGGAAAGACGCTCTGCGCGGCGAATTCGAACAGCCCTACATGCAGCAACTGCGTGAGTTCCTGCGTCAGGAGTATGCGGCCGGCAAGGAGATCTATCCCCCGGGGCCGCTGATCTTCAATGCGCTCAACTCCACACCGCTGGACCAGGTCAAAGTGGTGATTCTGGGGCAGGACCCCTACCACGGCCCGGGCCAGGCACACGGCCTGTGCTTCTCGGTGCAGCCTGGGGTGCCCGCGCCGCCGTCGCTGGTGAACATCTACAAGGAGTTGCAGCGCGACCTGAACATCCCGATCCCGAACCACGGCTACCTGCAGAGCTGGGCCGAACAGGGCGTGCTGCTGCTCAATACCACCATGACCGTGGAGCGCTCGATTGCCGCGTCGCATGCCAAAAAAGGCTGGGAGTCGTTCACCGACCGCATCATCCAGCTGGTCAGTGAGCGCCAGCCCGCCACCGTGTTCCTGTTGTGGGGCAAGCATGCCCAGAGCAAGTCTGCGCTGATCGACGGTACCAAGCATCTGGTGCTCAAGTCGGTGCATCCTTCACCGTTGTCGGCCTACCGTGGCTTCATCGGCTGCGGGCATTTCAGCCGGGCCAACAAGTTTCTGGAACAGCACGGGCTGGCGCCGGTGGAGTGGGCGCTACCGGCGCTGGGGGCGTGAAGACCTAGTATTTCTGTCAGTTTCGAGATGTGTTGCACTGAATTAGAGTCGGTCCGTGGCTTGGGTAAATGATGCCTCTCAGCATCGCCTGTCAATGGACCGACCAACTAGCAGAGGCAACGATGAACACGTCAACCATCCCATCCTCTGAGGTCCTCGTTGCGCAGACCGACGCTGGACATATCCTTGAAGTTTATGCTCCGAATGTTCGTGTGGCCTTGCCACTGCTAGAGGACGACGACGGGTATCACCTGATTCCGATCGCGAATCAGGACCGGCCGCTATCGGTGTTCATCGAGAAAGAATGGGAAGGCTATGCCGACAACTATGCAGACGGTCGGCACATGCTCTTCGAGTTGTTCCTGCAACCTCCCAACCTCGCCCCGCAGCTCGTCCTTTCGAGTGGTTACCTGCTCATGCCTAAGCCAGGCAACTGGACGCCTGTGCAGGGGAGCATCCCGCTCAGCTACCTGCAGTCAGGCCTGTACCGGATGTTCTACCTAGTGTGGCTGGATGACTCCGGTAATGCCGAGAAGTCCCATGAATTCAACATCCACGTTGACAAGACCCCGCCCAACTACGGAAGGCAAGGTAGGCAGATAGCATTGGTCGAACCCGATAAGGTGATTGATGCCGACTACCTTCAACGCCATGGGGATCAACTGAAGGGCTACGTGCAAGGCTGGCCTGACGTACGGCTGGGCGACATGATCGAGATTTACCTTGAGTCATCGCTGGCAGAGGTTGAGCCTTTTGTCCCCGTAACAAGCGTCACCGTCACGGCGGACAGCAAGCCTCTGCCGCAGATTGATTTTGCGGTGAAGGGGGATGAGGTTCGCAGTAAGGGCAATGGCGTGCGTTACCTGTTGTATCGACTGATCGATCGCTCGGGCAACCGGGGGCCGCTATCGCCATACCTGAGAGTAACTGTAGATGTGGAAACCGAACTGGCTAAGATTTTCAGCGCACCTCAAGCTCTGGATGAAACTCTTTTTGGCTGGATCATGTGTGATACGAAGCCGTGGCGAGGTATTCGTCTTAAAGTTTTCAGTTACTCGGAAAAACTGTTGGCGGGAGATCAGGTGGAACTTGATTGGACGTTGTTTCGCAGCACAACGGGAAGCGATGAGTCCAACCCCGTTCTGCCTTTGGTAAGCGAAAAGTTTGCTCGGCATACGCTATCACCGTTGGAAGCCAATCGAGGGTATGAAGTCAGTATGAATGACTTCAAAAACTGGTTGCTGATACCCCTGCTCAAGCAACTTGACAAGGAAGTGGAGGAAGGCGGGGGGGAACGCAAGGCTGCGGAATGTTCTGCAGAACTCAGTTACATCGTTTACCGCAAGGGTGCTCCTTTTGGTTCCTCTTTGAAACATGTGATAGCCATCAGCTTGCAGCGGCCCGGGGGTGTCATCTGCGACGGGGTGAATGCCACCTAGTGCGAAGAACCCTTTCACGGATGAATAAGGGGTGAGTCTTAGGCGTGAAGTGCTGCATTTTGGAGTTAGATAATAACGAGTCGTACCGGGGGAAGTTCCCTCGTCTTTCTGTGGGTGTAATGAGCTTTGTCATAAAGGTGAAAATCAATTTTTGATGAGGAAAGTATCATGACCGCAAATGAAAGTGACGCTGATCTGAAAAAATTTGAAAGCCGACTGTCTTCGGTGCAGTTAGCCGGCATCGATGAGAAGATACTTAAAATTGCTGCAGCCGCCGAGGACGAGTCGCTTGAACCCTTGACGATCGTCAATGCGAAAAATGATCCAGAACTCGATCAGGTTAATTTGGTGGCACCGCGGTTTCTCATCACTGTGGCGGGAAAGACATACCTTCGAGTGATTGTTCCTCAATGGCCTCTTGAAACGCCGGATGAAGAAGTTGTAGGTTCGGGGGTTCTGTTTTTGACCGAAGCCAGCACTAACCCAGAAGACGTGGTCTTTGTCTACGATGTGATGGAAGAAAAGGCTTCGTATGAAATCGATATTCCTATTGAAACAATCTGGAAAAGCAATGACCCGCATGGGACGTTTGTGCTGACCTATATCGTAGAAGGTGTGACAGGTAACCAGCAGAAATCCAAGGCTGTGGTCTATACGATTGATGCGATTAATCCGTTTAAGAACGTCGTGCCCGCGCCGCTGGTTCTACCTGCAGACTTGCCTGCTGGAGGCGTGATCACTGGCGATTACTTAAATCGTAACCCTTCGCTGAAACTTACGCTGCCTCCTTACACCGAAAATGATTATCGAAAATTTGACCAGTTCGCCATTGTGGTAAACGATGATCGCCAAACACTCGCCTGGATCGATTTGCCACAGGGCACTGGATTCGTTTATGAGGTTCCCTCTGCCACGGTGCGGAGTGTCCTCAGGGAAGGCGGGAACACCCTCCAGGTGATATTCCGGGACTATTCATGGAATATTTCGCAGCCTTCTGCAAAAGTCGATGTTCAGTTTCGTGAGGCGGGCGTTCCCACGGGGCTGCAAAAGCCCAGGTTGTCGAAGGTCACCAACAAGTTCCCCGATATCGTGAATTTGATCGATGCAAAGTTTGGTGTCGATGTGCGGGCCGACTACGAGAACGCTCGGGCGACTGACACCATTGAGGTGTACTTCGATGATGAGCGAGTCGGTGAATACACGACCCCAGCAACTGCATTCAAGGTCACCGCCGCTGCGTTCAACAAACAGGAGGGTTTTTACACAGCGGTGTTCAAGTATCGTGTACGGCGTGACGGGTTGTGGAGCACATTCTCACCGAGTACCGAAATTCAGGTTGACCTGCGTATCGTCGAGCCCAAGCCTGATTACCCGGACTACATCAGTGAGCAGTTACCGCTGTTGAGTCTGCAAGTGCCAGGCTCGCCACTTAATACGGTGGAGAAAAGTAACCCGCAAGCGGGCGTGATCACGGTTCCTCTACTGCCCTCGGCGGTCGCTGGTACCATTATCAACGTGCATGTCCGGTTTCTGACCCAGGATATTGACGAGTTGGAAAGCGGCAACCAACGCACGATTTCCCAAGCTGATATTAATGCAGGAAAAATCGAAATTCCTGTTTCGTGGGAAATGTTGCAAGAGCTTCTGCCGAGCGGGAAAATCGGCTCTTTCTACCGTTTGCGTGTACCGAATGGCGCTAGCTATATCGAGTCTCTTCATACCACCTTGTTTTCCAATCTTACTGATGTATCCCTTAGCCAGGGTCAGTTTGAGCCTCGCCGTGTTTATGTTAATCGCCTCGGTGTTAGGTATATTAACTGTGAGACCAGCCAGCCTTGGCTTGGCATAAATTTCTTAATTACACATCTTCCCGGCTTCAAACCAACCGACGTGTTGAGAGGTTTTTTTAGCGTTACTGGTTCGGATCCTGTCGATCCTAGTCAGACTGTGACGGTCGATTACGTTTCTGAGGTCAGAAACCCAACTGGCCAAAGCGCCCAGTTCAATGTGCCATATAACGAGTTCTTCTCAAAGGTCAAGCAGGGAACTATCACGGCCTACTGGCAACTGATCGGCCGCCTGCCTGGCGAGTCAGGCGTCACTGATCAGCCACCGTACACCATTCGATATGATCGTCAGCGCCCAGGTGGGGCCACGTGTGAAGGACCGCTGCGATAGAGTAGCAGCCCGTGTGAGCATGTCGGGTAAGGCAGGTATTGCTTACCCGGTACTTACATATGTGGCGGATACCGCTCAGTTCTGCGGATTTTTCCTACATTCACCTTATTGTCGAAGTTTTACAGTGGCGGCGTGTGGCTGGGCATGTAGCGCGGCTGCGTATCAGTCGATATTAAAAGGTAAAGATCTATGCCCTTCCACAGCCCTTACGCCATCACATTCAAGCGCGCTGCGCTTCCTTTCTTATGTACTCCGTTGGTTTTTATTGCATCGAATGTCGATGCGCTGACTCTTGACGGTACGCAAAAAACTGTAACGGCGGTGGATGCACCGGACACCTACAATTTGATTAACGGTGCACAACTGGATGCCGTGAGCGCCACCTTGCTTGGGCTCAGCGCAAACCGCTCGACCCTGAATGTAACGGGGGGCACGGTATCGTCGACCGGCGCCGTGGCCGTCCGATTGACCAGTGGCACCGGCAACTTTTCCAATACCACGATCAACAACACGGTGGGCGGGGGCTTACTGGCAGCACGGGTGACGAACCTCCAGCAGGGTTCGCAAGTAGTGGTCAGCGATAGTGATATAACCGGTAACACCTATGGCCTGCAAATGACGGGGTATAGCACGGTGCGCATCACCGATTCGCAAGTGGTTGGTACGGGTACTGATCGCAATGCAGTCAACAATTTCAGTGGCCAGCTTCAGGCCGTCGGCAGCCGATTCACGGGGGAGGCCAATGGCGTGCGCCTTGCCCGAGACACTTCGACCATGGGGCTGGTATCGAGTTTGTCGCTGGAGGGAAGTTCGGTTACCGGCAAGACCGGGGCGGGCGTACGGGTAGACGGCGGTAGCGTGGCGCAGATAGATGTGCTCAACAACTCCCAGCTCAATGGCGGCAACGGTAACGCCCTGGAGGTGGCCGCTGCCAGCCAGGCGACAATGAACGTTCGCAACTCGGCACTCTCGGGCGATGTGCTGGTGACCGACACCAGCAGTGCCACAGTATCTCTGGATCAGGCCAGCCTGACGGGTAACCTGATTGGGGATGACAGCGCTGCTGTGGTGCTGATTCTGGACCAGTCGACGATGACTGGCGACGTGCGCGTTGCTCCAGGTGGCTCGGGCGGCGTGACCCTCGGCAATAATTCACAACTCACCGGTCGCCTGGAACACGTTCAGCAGGTAAACATCAACAGCAACTCCAACTGGACCCTGAACGCCAACAACACCATTGGCGACCTGGCCATGACCGGGGGCCGCATCACCTTCGGCGACGAAAACTCGTTCTATGAACTGAATGTGCAGAGCCTGTCGGGCAATGGCGAGTTCTACATGGCGTCCAACTTCGCCAGCGGCGCCACCGATTTCCTGAACGTCACCGGCAACGCCAGCGGCACCCATGGGCTGATGGTCGGCACCAGCGGTACCGACCCCGCCAGCGTGGAGCGCCTGCAGCTGGTTCATACGGGCTCGGGCGATGCGCAGTTCAGCCTGCTCAACGATCGCCAGGAAGTAGACTTGGGTGCGTACTCCTACAAGCTGGTGAAGGACGGCCAGGATTGGTACCTGGACAGGGAAACCCGCACCATCAGCCCGATGACCCGCACGGTCATGGCCCTGTTCAACACCCCGATCACCATCGCCTACGGCGAAATGACCTCGCTGCGCAGCCGCATGGGCGAACTGCGTTACAACCAGGGCAAGAACGCCGGGGTGTGGATGCGTGCCTACGGCAACCAGCACAACATTGCCGACGCCTCGTCGGGCGTAGGGTACCAGCAGAACCAGCGCGGGCTGACCTTCGGGGCCGATGCGCAACTGGGCGAAAGCAACTGGACCCTGGGCCTGCTGGCTGGCCACAGCCGCTCGGACCTGAACCTGAGCTACGGCAGTTCGGGCAGCATCGACAGCTACTATGTGGGCGGCTACGCCACCTGGATGGACCCTGAGAGCGGCTATTACGTCGACAGCGTGCTCAAGTACAACCGCTACCAGAATGACGCCAAGGTCGGCCTGAGCGATGGCACCCGCACCAAGGGCGACTACGACACCCACGGCATGAGCGCCTCGGTCGAAGTCGGCAAGCACATCAAGCTCGACGATGGCTACTTCATCGAACCCTTCGCCCAGGTGGCCGCTGCGGCGGTGGCCGGCAAGGACTTCACCCTGGACAACGGCTTCGACGCCAATGGCGATGTCAGCCGCTCGCTGCTGGGCAAGGTCGGTACCACGCTCGGCAAGACCATCTCGCTGGGCGGCGACAGCATGATCCAGCCCTACGTGAAGGCCGCGTTTGCCCACGAGTTCGCCCAGCGCAACCAGGTGCAGGTGAACAACAACGTGTTCAACAACGACCTGTCCGGTTCGCGCGCCGAGCTGGGCGCAGGGGTTGCCTGGACCGTCGCCAAGGACTTCCAGGTGTACGGCGAGGCTGGCTACATGAACGGCAAGAACATCGAGATGCCGTACAGCTTCAGCCTCGGCGCAAGCTATCGCTTCTAAGCAGGCGAGTCATAGAAAAGAAAAGGAAGCCTCGGCTTCCTTTTCTCGTTTCAGGGGTTGGCGGATGTTCGTTCGCCCGCCCAGTGCCGGAACAACGGCTCGGCCAGAAACAGCACGAACAGCAGGCGCATCACCTGCAGCGCGGTCACCAGCGGTACCGACAGTTGCAGGGTTTCGGCGGTCAGGCTCATTTCGGCGATACCGCCGGGCATCATGCCCAGGGTCAGCGAGCGCAGGTCCAGCGCCGTCAACGCGCTCAAGGCCCAGGCCGCGAGGCCCGCCAGCAGCATGGTCAGCGCCGTGGCGACCAGGGTACGGCCCAGAAACGACGGCGCGCGACGAAAGAACGCGCGGTTGAAGTGACAGCCCAGGCCGCTGCCGATCAGCCACTGGCCGAGCTGGCTGGCGCCGTCGGGCAGGCTGGTGTGCAGGTTGGCGCCGATGCTGATGCTCGAGGCCACCAGCAGCGGGCCGAACAGCCACGGGTTGGGCTGGCGCAGGCGCTGCCAGAGCAGTGCGGCCAGCACCCCGAGCGGCGCGATCAACGCCAGCCAGTAACCATCTACCGTGCCGGCATGGCTCAACGGTACGCCGTCGCCGAGCAGGAACTTGAACGCTGCGGGCACGCACAGCACGACCGCCAGTACCCGCAGGCTCTGCCCGGCGGCGACGCGGCTGAGCACTGCGCCGTTGCGTGCACCCAGGTTGACCATCTCGCCCGAGCCGCCCGGCATGCTGGAAAAGAACGCCGTGGCCCGGTCTTCACCGGTGCGCAGCAACAGCCATACGCCGATCAGGCTGGATACGCTGGTGATCAGCGCGCCGAAGAAGATCAAGCCGAAATGGCTGGCCACCTGTTCGACCACCTGGGGGGTGAAGTGCAGGCCGATGCCGACGCCGATGATCCACTGGCCGCACTTGCGCCCGTTGGGTATTTCACCGATCTGCCAGGGCGTCAGGCAGCGCACCAGAATCACCGCCAGCAGCGAGCCGACCATCCATGGCAGCGGCCAGCCGACCAGGCTGGCGAGGTACCCGCCGGCCAGGCCGACCAGTGGAGTGGCCCACCAGGTGCGCAAGGTGGATTCAGACATCGGCCAGGGCACGACGCTGGGCGCTGCGGCGGCGCCAGATACGCAGCAGCGGCAGGGTCAGCATCAACGCGACCATCGCCCACACCCCCAGGCTGATCGGGCTGGCCCACAGAATCTCCAGTTCACCGTTGGAGATCGACAGCGCCCGGCGCAGGTTCTGCTCCATCAGCCCGCCGAGAATGAAGCCCAGCAGCAGCGGCGACAGCGGGAAGTCCAGCTTGCGCAGTATGTAGCCGAAGATGCCGATGCCGATCATCAGGAACAGGTCGAAGGTGGTGGCATGCACCGCATACACACCGATCGCGGTGATGATCGCGATCACCGGCACCAGCGCCCAGTTGGGCACCGACAGGATGCGGGTGAACAGGCGCACCATGGGGATGTTGAGGATCACCAGCATGATGTTGGCGATGAACAGCGAGGCGATCAGGCCCCAGACGATATCCGGCTGCTGTTCGAACAGCAGCGGGCCGGGGGTGATGTTGTACAGGCTCAAGGCACCGATCATCACCGCCGTGGTACCCGAGCCCGGTACGCCCAGGGTCAGCATCGGCACCAGGGCGCCGCAGCAGGAGGCGCCGATGGCGGTTTCCGGAGCGGCCAGGCCGCGCTTGTCACCCTTGCCGAAGGTGCCGCTGGCACCGGCCAGGCGTTTTTCGGTCATGTACGCCACGGCACTGGCCAGGGTCGCACCGGCCCCGGGCAGCACGCCCATGAAGAAGCCGAGCAGGCCGCAGCGGATGTTCACCACGAACACCGAAGCGGCTTCCTTGAGGTTGAACAGCATGCGTCCGGTGGCTTCCACGGCCTTGTGCCCGTGGTGGGTCTTTTCCAGCAGCAACAGGATCTCGCTGATGGAGAACAGGCCCAGCACCAGCACCACGAACTGGATGCCGTCGGTGAGGTGGATGCTGTCACCGGTGAAGCGGTACACACCGCTGTTGGCGTCGATGCCCACGGCCGAAAGGAACAGCCCGATCAGGGCGGCGATGAAGGTCTTGAGCGGCTTGTCGCCGGCCATGCCGCCCAGCGCCACGATGGCGAACACCATCAGCACGAAATACTCCGCCGGGCCGAAGGCGATCGCCCACTTGGCCAGCAGCGGGGCGAACAGCACCATGCCGCAGGTGGCGATGAATGCACCGATGAACGAGCTCCAGGCCGACAGCGACAGCGCCACCCCGGCCAGGCCCTGGCGAGCCATGGGGTAGCCGTCCAGGGTGGTCATCACGGTGGAGGCTTCACCGGGGATGTTGAGCAGGATCGAGCTGATGCGCCCGCCGTATTCGCAGCCCAGGTACACCGCGGCCAGCAGGATCAGCGCCGATTCCGGCGGCAGGCCCAGGGCGAACGCGATGGGGATCAGCAGCGCCACGCCGTTGATCGGGCCCAGGCCTGGCAGCAGGCCGACCACCGTACCGATCAGGGTGCCGCACAGTGCAGTCACCAGGTTGTAGGGGCTCAGGGCGACGCCGAAGCCCTGGCCGAGGTAGCTGAAAGTATCCATGTCAATTCTCCAGAACGTCGAGCAGGCCCAGGGGCAGGGGCACATCCATGGCGCGGTCGAACAGCAGGTACAGGGCGATGCTCATCAATCCGACGATGACCGCACTGGGCAGCCAGCGTCCGCCGTACAGGCGCGCCATGGGGATGCCGATCAGCGTGCTGCTGAGGATGAAGCCCAGGGATTCGAAGGTGGCGGCGAACACCAGCAGCAGGCCGGTGCACAGGCCGATCTTGATCAGGCTGGCGCGGTCCAGCTCTGGTTCATCGTCCTTGCGCACGATGGGCGTGGGACGGATCGCCAGGTAGAGCAGGGCGATGGCCATCAGGCCGAGCATCAGCAACGGATAGGCGCGCGGGCCGACCGGTTCGTAGGAGAAGGCGGCCTGGTAGGGCCAGGCCATGACGGCCAGTGCGGCGCAGGCGGCCAGTAGGGTCAGGGCGAAAAGGCGTTGCAGGATCATGGGGGAATCCTCGAAGGGCGAGCCTGCACCCGTAGGAGCCGGCCTTGCCGGCGAATGACGCGCCACCGACCTGGCGGGACCGCGGTGATTCGCCGGCAAGGCCGGCTCCTACAGGTGAAGCGATGGGTTACTGGATCAGTCCGAATTCCTGGGCCAGTGCCTTGTAGTCCGCTACCTGCTGCTTCACATACACGTCCAGCGCTTCACCGGTCATGGCGAACGGGAACAGCTCGCGCTGGTCACGCAACTTGTCGAACTCATCCGAGGCCAGCAGCGTGTCGAACGATGCCTTCCACCAGGCGTAGTCCTCGTCGCTCACCTTCGGCCCCAGGTAGAACCCGCGTACTACTGGCCAGACGATGTCGTAGCCCTGTTCCTTGGCGGTAGGGATGTCCTTCATCTCGGGCTCGTCCAGGCGTTCGGGGGAGAACACCGCCAGCAGGCGCATGTCGCCGCTCTGGATGTGCGGCATCGAGTCGGAGATGTCCGTGCTGCCCACCTGGATGTGCCCGCCCAGCAATGCGGTGGCAATCTCGCCGCCGCCTTCCAGTGCCACATAGCGCAGGTCGCGCGGGTTGATGCCGGCGGCCTTGGCAATCAGTGCGGTCTGCATCCAGTCCTGGCTGCCAACGGTACCGCCCGAGCCGATCACCACCTTGCCAGGGTCTTTTTTCAGTGCCGCCACCAGGTCATCGAGGGTCTTGTAGGGCGAGTCCTTTTTCACCGCGATGGCGCCGTAGCTGGTGCCTACCGCTGCCAGCCAGCGCACTGCGTTCTCGTCGAAGCGGCCGAACTTGCCCTGGGCCAGGTTCAGCAGCGAGCCGCTGGACCACGCCACCAGCGTGCCGGCGTCGGCCGGGCGCTGGGCCACCACCGCGTTGTAGGCCACCGCGCCGACTCCGCCGGGCATGTAGGTGACGCGCATCGGCTTGCTCAGGATCTTCTCGTTGAGCAGCGCGCTCTGCACCAGCTTGCAGGTCAGGTCAAAGCCGCCGCCGGGCGAGGCCGGGGCAATGCACTCGGGGCGTTTGGGTTCGGCGGCCAGCACGTTGCCGGCCAGCAGCAGGCAGCCGGTGGCCAGGGCGATCTTGCGCAGTGAAAAAGTCATCGTCAGTCTCCGTGAACATTGTTGTTATGGGCGGATTACCAAAGCGCCACGCTGTAGCTCACCAGCAGCCGCACTTCGTCGGCGTCGCGGGAGAAGTTGGAACGGAAGGTGGCGTTACGCAGGCGCACGGCGACGTTCTTCAGGGCGCCGCTCTGTACCACGTACTTGAATTCGGTATTGCGCTCCCACTCCTTGCCTTCGCCACCGCCGGCGCGGCTGACGTTGTCGCCACTGAGGTAGCGGCTCATGAAGCTCAGGCCGGGTACGCCGAGCTTGGCGAAGTCGTAGTCGTAGCGCACTTGCCAGGAGCGCTCGTCGGCCTGGGCGAAGTCGTTGATCTGCACGAAGTTGACCAGGTAGGGGTCGGCGCCATCGACGTAGGGGAAGGCGCTGTCGCCCGACAGGCGCTGGTAGCCGGTGCTCAGCTTGTGGCCGCCGAGGGCATAGCTGAACAGGCTGCCGAAGGCGGTGTTGTCGATCCTGCCGCCGCGGGCCTGGCCCTGGTCGCCGCTGAACGCCACACGCACATCGGCGCCGAAGGTGCCCGGGCCGAACGGCTGGGTCGCGAGCAGGCCGACGAAGTGCTGGCGGTACACGTCGTCGAGCTGGGCGAAGTGATAGCTGCCGGTGATGCGGTCGGTGAGCTTGTAGTCCACTCCGGCCATGTCGAAATGGTTGCCTTCGGCCGTGCCCAGGAAGCGACCGTTCTTGTTGTTGAGGGCGATGTCTTCCTTGTTGGTGTCGTTGCGGTCCTTGACCTTTTCAAGGCGGCCACCGGTGAAGGTCAGGTGCCTGATTTCCTGGGAGGTCAGCAGCCCGCCCTCGAAGGTCTGCGGCAGGATGCGCCCGTCGTTGGGGCGCAGGGTGGGCGTTTGCGGGATCAGCGTACCGACCTTCAGCTCGGTGGCCGACACCTTGACCTTGCCGGTCAGGCCGAGCTTGGAGTACTCGTCGGCGGCGCGCCCGTCGTCATGGGTCGGCAGCAGGCCGGTGCCGGTGCGGCCCTTGCCGGAGTCGAGCTTGACCCCGAGCATGCCCAGGGCGTCGACGCCGAAGCCGACGGTGCCTTCGGTGTAGCCCGATTCCAGGTTGAGCATGAAGCCCTGGGCCCATTCCTCGCGCTTGGATTGCGTGGTGCTGGGCTCATTGTGGAAATCGCGGTTGAAGTACATGGTGCGTGTTTCGAAGGTGGCGGTGCTGTCTTCGATGAACGCGGCCTGGCTCAGCGGGGCGACGCCGACAAAGGCGAGGGCACTGGCGATGGCAGAGGGACGAGGGTGCAGGCGACGGGCAGGCGCAGGCGCCTGAGGCTGGGTGGACAGCATCGTGGGGTGACTCCGTTATTGTTCTTATTCGGGTCGAACGCTTCGGTTCGATCTACGGCCTGTACAACGGGCCGTCAGGCGATGCTAGGGGCTCAACCTTTCGCTAACCTTTCAGTGGCCTTTCAATGTTTCGATGGCTTCACAGGCGCCCGCCGCGCTGTAAACTCCGCGCCATTGAACGCGACACGACCAGGAGAAATCGATGCGTGTACTGCTCGTCGAAGACCATCTGCAACTGGCTGAGAGCGTGGCCCAGGCCCTCAAGAGCACAGGCCTGACGGTGGATGTGCTGCACGATGGAGTTGCTGCCGACCTGGCCCTGGCCAGCGAGGAATATGCCGTGGCGGTGCTCGATGTGGGCCTGCCGCGCATGGACGGCTTCGAGGTGCTGGCGCGCCTGCGGGCCCGCGGCAAGACCGTGCCGGTGCTGATGCTGACCGCCCGCAGCGACGTCAAGGACCGGGTGCACGGCCTGAACCTGGGGGCTGACGACTACCTGGCCAAGCCGTTCGAACTGACCGAGCTGGAGGCGCGGGTCAAGGCCCTGCTGCGCCGCAGCGTGCTCGGTGGCGAGCGCCAGCAGACCTGCGGCCCGCTGGTCTACGACCTGGATACCCGGCGCTTCACCCTGGGGGGCGAGCTGTTGGCCCTGACCTCCCGCGAACAGGCCGTGCTCGAGGCGCTGATCGCCCGCCCTGGCAGGGTGATGAGCAAGGAGCAACTGGCGGCGCAGGTGTTCGGCCTGGACGAGGAGGCCAGCCCCGACGCCATCGAGATCTACGTGCACCGCCTGCGCAAGAAGCTCGACGGTCATGCCGTGGCGATCGTCACCTTCCGTGGGCTGGGCTATCTGCTCGAGCACCGTGATGCGTGACGCCGGCAGCCTGCGCGGGCGCCTGCTGTGGAACCTCGCCCTGCTGCTGGTGGTGCTGATGGTGGCCAGCGGGCTGAGTGCCTACTGGAACGGTCGCGAGGCCGCCGACACCGCCTATGACCGTACCCTGCTGGCCTCGGCGCGCACCATCGCCGCAGGGCTCTCGCAACGCGACGGCACCCTCAGCGCCGATGTGCCCTACGTGGCATTGGACACCTTTGCCTACGACAGCGCGGGGCGGATCTACTACCAGGTCAACGACATCCATCAACGCCTGATTTCCGGCTACGAAAACCTGCCCGCACCGCCGCCCGATACCCCGCGTACCGATGACTATCCGGCCCTGGCGCGCTTCTACGATGCGCGCTACCTGGGCCAGGACGTGCGGGTAGTCAGCCTGCTCAAGGCGGTGAGCGAGCCGAACATGAACGGCATGGCGGAGATCCGCGTGGCCGAAACCGAAGAGGCGCGCGTGAGCATGGCCCGCAGCCTGATGGCCGATACCCTGCTGCGCCTGGGCATGCTGGCGATGGGGGCGTTGCTGCTGGTGTGGTTTGCGGTCAGCGCCGCATTGCGCCCGCTGGAGCGCCTGCGCAGCGCCGTGGAAGAACGCCAGCCCGACGACCTGCGCGCCCTGCCGGTGGTTCAGGTTCAACGCGAGCTGGGGCCGCTGGTGCGTGCACTGAATCACTTCACCGAGCGCCTGCGGGGCCAGTTCGAGCGCCAGGCACAGTTCATCGCCGACGCCGCGCACGAGTTGCGCACCCCCCTGGCGGCACTCAAGGCGCGGGTGGAACTGGGCCTGCGCGCCAAGGACCCGCAGGAGTGGCGCACCACGCTCGAACTGGCGGCCCAGGGCACCGACAAGCTGACCCACCTGGCCAACCAGCTGCTGTCCCTGGCACGGGTGGAGAACGGTGCGCGCGCCATTGCCGAGGGCGGTGCACAGTTGCTCGACCTCAGCCAGCTGGCCCGCGAGCTGGGCATGGCCATGGCGCCGCTGGCGCATGCACGGGGTGTGGCATTGGCACTGGAAGCACAGGCGCCGGTGTGGATACGCGGCGAGCCGACGCTGCTCAACGAATTGCTGAGCAACCTGGTGGACAACGCCCTGGCGCACACCCCGACCAATGGCAACGTGATTCTGCGGGTGACGGCCCCTGCGGTGCTGGAGGTGGAGGACGACGGGCCGGGGATTCCCCCGCAGGAGCGCGAGCGGGTGTTCGAACGCTTCTATCGGCGCAGTGCGCAGGGCACCGGCCTGGGGCTGGCCATCGTCGGTGAGATCTGCCGCGCGCACCTGGCGCAGATCAGCCTGCACGATGGCGAGCGCGGCGGGCTCAAGGTTCGGGTCAGCTTCAACCCGGGCGACTGATCAGGCGCGAAACATGTGCTTGGCGCCGATCAACTCGCTGACCTGCAGGTGGCTGTTGGGTGGCAGCTTCAGGTGACGCATCGCCGGCAGGCGCGCCAGGGCATGTTCGTTGCCATCGCTGAGGGTGCGCGCGATCTGCACGATGTCGACATAGTCGAGCTTGTCGGTGCTGCGCTCCAGGTTCTGCGACAGGCTCGGCAGCCCGGCCAGTTGCTCGGGAAATTCCCACACGCTGAGGATCTTGTCGCCCAGTACCGGGTGGATCAGGTCGATCACATGGTTCAGGCAGACCGGGTCGGAGAGCAGTTCGTTGTGTTCTTCGGCATAGGTCAGGATCGGCAATGCGCCGATCTGGTGGACCAGCCCGGCGAGGGCGCCCTGGTCGGGCTTGAGCTGGGTGAAGCGCAGACACAGCTCATAGCTGATGCCGGCCACTTCCAGGCTCTTGGCCCATATTTCACGCATTTTCTGTTCGACCACCGGTGAGCGCGCATGGAAGATCTGCTCGATCACCAGGCCGATGGCCAGGTTGCAGCTGTAGTTGATACCCATGCGGGTGATGGCGGTCTGCAGGTCGGTGACTTCGGTGGCCGCACGCAGCAAGGGGCTGTTGACCACCTTGATCAGGCGTGCCGACAACGCGGCGTCGCGGCCGATCACCTTGCTCAGGGTGCTGACGCTGATCTCGCTGTCTTCAGCCGCTTCGCGGATGCTCAGGGCCACTTCCGGCAAGGTCGGCAGCACCAGGTCATCGTTGTCGATGGCGCTGAGCAATTGTGCTTCAACGATCTGGGCCAGCGTGTTCATCGTGGATTCTCTAGCGCATTCAGGGGCCCCACCGCCACACGCGGCGGGGCAGGTGGGCTCAGCGCTGGATTTCGCGATCGCGGTCCAGTTCGTAAGGCAGGCTCAGCAGTTCCAGGCGCGGGCCCTCGGGGCTGCCCAGATGCAGGTTGTCGTCTGCTACCGCATCGGCAGTCAGCACCGCCAGCAGCTCGCTGCCCTGCGCGCTCGTGGCGGCCAGCACCACCTCACCCACCGAGGAGGCATGGGTAGGGGAGAACACCTCGGTGCCAGGGGCCGGAGCAGTGCCCTCGGCCAGGGCCAGGCGATACAGGCGACGCTTGAGCTTGCCCAGGTACTGCATGCGCGCGACGATTTCCTGTCCGGTATAGCAACCTTTCTTGAAGCTGACGCCACCCACGGCCTGGAGGTTGATCATCTGCGGGATGAACAGCTCGCGGGTCTGGGCCATCACCTGGCCGATACCGGCGCGGATCTGCCCCAGCAGCCAGGCGTCCAGCGGGCCTTCGTCGAGGTGCTGGGCCAGTTGCTCGCGTACGGCTGCGGCCTGTTCGGCCGGTACCCACAGTTCGGTGCGGCCCGGCGATACGGCAATTGCGAACAGGGGGTCGTGCCGGCTGATGGCGCCATCTTGCGTCGGCGGCTCGATGCCCAGCGCCTGCAACGCCTTGTCGCCATGCTGCAGGCCGAAGCGCGCCCAGGCACTGCTCTCGTCGGTGAGCTTGGCCTTGGAGAACACGGCGTACTTCTTCAGGTCGGCCAGTTGCGGCTCGAGCAGTTCGTGGGTCATTGCCAGTACGAAGCCGTCGGCGTGGGGCACGATGCGAAAGCTCGACTGCATGCGCCCCTTGACCATGCAGCGCGCGCCGAGGCTGGAGGTGTGCTCGTCGAGGTAATTGATGTTGCAGGTCAGTTGACCTTGCAGAAACTTGCCGGCGTCAGAGCCGCGGACGGCGAGGACGCCCTCGTGGGACAGGGGGCAGAAAAAAGCGGAGTCGGCCATGGGTCTTCGCAGGTAATCAGGACTGGGGGTCATCATAGAGTGCTGTCGGCAAAATAGGTAGCCGACCTAGACCAACGCCTTGTGCCGTTCACAGGCTCGGCCTGTATACTGGCGGCCAATTTGAGGAGGGCTCCATGGTCGTCGAACAATCTGAACTCAACCGGCTCTTCTGGCATAGCCGCCGCGGCATGCTGGAGCTGGACGTGCTGCTGGTGCCGTTTACCCAGGAGGTGTACAGCACCTTGAACGACGTCGACCGCGCGCTCTATGTCCGGCTGCTGACCTGTGAAGACCAGGACATGTTCGGCTGGTTCATGGAACGCAGCGAGTCCGA
Source organism: Pseudomonas sp. PS01300 (assembly GCF_029960155.1). NCBI lineage: Bacteria > Pseudomonadati > Pseudomonadota > Gammaproteobacteria > Pseudomonadales > Pseudomonadaceae > Pseudomonas > Pseudomonas sp. PS01300. The sequence continues at coordinate 22,318 of NZ_JASCPN010000037.1, forward strand.
CGACCCTGAGCTGCAGCGCATGGTGCGCATGATCCTGGACCGTGTCCAGCCCAAGTGACCGCTTCGAGTGTCGCTGGCAGGGCTCGCGGGCCCTGCTGGCGGCCTACCTCGCATGCCAGTTGCTGGCGCTGATCGCGCTGTGCCTGCTGGCCATTTCGCTATACATGACCCTGCTTGGCCTGGCGCTTTGCCTGGCACACGCAGCCTGGGTCGTGCCCCGGCATATCCTGCTTACCCACCCGCGTGCCGTCACCGGCCTGCGTCGTGATCCTTCTGGCTGGCACCTGTTCAGCGCGGCCACGGGCTGGCAGCAGGTGCAACTGCGCCGCGACAGCCTCGCCTTGCCCGCCCTGGTAGTGCTGCGTTATCGCCGGCCGGGGCGGCTGTTCAGCCAGAGCCAGTGCATCGCCCCCGATGCGCTGGAACCGGTGCTGCACCGGCGCCTGCGCTTGCGGTTGAAGTTCAGTCGGCGTAGGTGGGCGGCCGTAGAATAGTGTCCAGAGCTTCGGGCAGCATGTCCGGGTAGTCCAGGGTGTAGTGCAGGCCCCGGCTTTCCTTGCGCTGCATGGCCGAGCGGATCATCAGCTCCGCTACCTGGGCAAGGTTCCTCAGCTCGATCAGGTCGCGGCTGACCTTGTAGTTGCTGTAGAACTCGTCGATTTCGTCCAGCAGCAGCCGTACCCGGTGCTGGGCGCGCTGCAGGCGCTTGCTGGTGCGCACGATGCCGACGTAGTCCCACATGAACCGGCGCAGCTCGTCCCAGTTGTGCGCAATGATCACATCTTCGTCCGAATCGGTGACCTGGCTGGCATCCCAGCAGGGCAGGGCCTGGGGCATGGCCACGCTGTCGAGCCTGGCGAGGATGTCGGCTGCCGCCGAGCGGCCGTAGACGAAACATTCGAGCAGCGAGTTGCTGGCCATGCGGTTGGCACCGTGCAGGCCGGTGAAGCTGGTTTCGCCAATGGCATAGAGCCCCGGTACGTCGGTCTGGCCGTGGTCGTCGACCATCACGCCGCCACAGGTGTAGTGCGCCGCCGGTACCACCGGGATCGGCTGGGTGGTGATGTCGATACCGAAGGTGAGGCAGCGTTCGTACACGGTCGGGAAGTGGCTTTTGACGAACTCCGCAGGCTTGTGGCTGATGTCCAGGTACACGCAGTCGACGCCCAGGCGCTTCATCTCATGGTCGATGGCGCGGGCCACGATGTCGCGCGGGGCGAGTTCGGCGCGCGGGTCGAAGCGCGGCATGAAGCGCTCGCCGCTGGGCAGCTTGAGCAGGGCGCCTTCACCGCGCAGTGCTTCTGTGATCAGGAAGCTCTTGGCCTGCGGGTGGTACAGGCAGGTGGGGTGGAACTGGTTGAACTCCAGGTTCGCCACCCGGCAGCCGGCGCGCCAGGCCATGGCGATCCCGTCGCCGCAGGCGCCGTCCGGGTTGCTGGTATAGAGGTAGACCTTGGCCGCCCCGCCGGTGGCCAGCGCGGTGAAGCGGGCGCCAAAGGTGTCGACCTCGCCGCTGGCACGGTTGAGCACATAGGCCCCCAGGCAGCGCTCGCCGGCCTGGCCCAGGCGCCGTTCGGTGATCAGGTCGACCGCCACGCGCTGTTCCAGAAGCTCGATGTTCGGGCGCTGGCGGGCCTGCTCCAGCAACGTGGTGAAAATCGCCGCGCCAGTGGCGTCGGCCGCGTGGATGATGCGCCGGTGGCTGTGGCCGCCCTCGCGGGTCAGGTGGAACTCGAAGCCGCGTTCATCGACGCCGGCCTGTTCGTCACGGGTAAACGGCACGCCCTGGTCGATCAGCCACTGGATCGCCTCGCGACTGTGCTCGACCGTATAGCGCACCGCGTCTTCATGACACAGCCCGCCGCCGGCATTGAGCGTATCCTCCACGTGGGACTGTACCGTGTCGGTGTCGTCGAGCACGGCGGCAACACCGCCCTGTGCCCAGAAGGTCGAGCCGTTGGCCAGCTCGCCTTTGCTCAGTACGGCGATGCGCAGGTGCGCCGGCAGGTTCAGGGCCAGGCTCAGGCCGGCGGCACCGCTGCCGATCACCAGAACGTCATGTTGGAATTGTTGGCTCATGTCAGGGATATCCGAGCGAGGCGACCACTAGTATAAGGACGGGGGTATCGGCACAATAGTCAGGTGTTTATGGCATTGTGAAACTATCGTGAAACGGGCTGGGTTGCCTTTATAACAGCCTCGAGGGCCTGATTTCCATGACGTGCGGTGCGACCTGATGCTTGCATGTGGGAACTTTCCTGGAACCCTGCCTATCCATAGAAGGTTGCCTGCATGCCAGGACGCGGCGGCGACGGGAGGCCTGGGGCTGATATCGGCTCTGCCTGCGTACACGAGACCAGAATATTGACGCAGCCGGCCGTGACCGTGCTGCGTTTTTCGTGCGAGCCGTTCAAGGGCCGCAGGAAACTTGCTTGGAGGGGAGAACTTTTGCGAAAAGCCCGAGTCTATGGTTGCAAGCCTGAACGATGGCCGCTGCAGCACTCCTCCAGGTCCACCGAGGAGTGTTCATGCTAACCCAGGAAGAGGATCAGCAGCTTGTCGAGCGCGTGCAGCGTGGCGACAGGCGAGCGTTTGATCTGTTGGTGCTGAAGTATCAGCACAAGATTCTCGGGTTGATCGTGCGTTTTGTGCACGACACCCATGAAGCCCAGGATGTGGCACAGGAAGCGTTCATCAAGGCTTACCGTGCGCTTGGCAATTTCCGTGGCGACAGTGCGTTTTATACCTGGCTGTACCGCATTGCGATCAACACGGCGAAAAACTATCTGGTATCCCGCGGTCGACGGCCGCCAGACAGTGATGTCAGTTCCGAGGATGCGGAATTTTACGATGGCGATCATGGCCTCAAGGATCTCGAGTCACCAGAGCGCGCGCTGTTACGAGATGAAATCGAGGGCACCGTCCACCGAACCATCCAGCAGCTGCCAGAAGATTTGCGTACGGCGTTAACTTTACGTGAATTCGATGGTCTGAGTTACGAGGACATTGCGAGCGTCATGCAGTGTCCGGTGGGTACCGTGCGCTCTCGAATTTTCCGCGCTCGGGAGGCCATAGATAAAGCCCTGCAGCCGTTGTTGCAGGAAACCTGAGACAGCGGCGACAGCCAAGAGAGGAACCGCCATGAGTCGTGAAGCTTTGCAGGAATCGCTGTCCGCGGTGATGGATAACGAAGCGGACGAACTGGAGTTGCGTCGGGTATTGAATGCCGTCGACGACAATGAAACCCGTGCCACCTGGTCGCGTTACCAGGTTGCCCGAGCAGCGATGCACAAGGAACTGCTGCTGCCAAAACTGGATATCGCCGCCGCGGTCAGTGCCGCACTGGCTGACGAAGCCACGCCGGTCAAGGTTGCCCGTGGTCCATGGCGCAGCCTGGGTCGTCTGGCTGTTGCAGCTTCGGTGACCGTTGCAGTACTGGCAGGTGTGCGCCTGTACAACCAGGACGACATCAGCGGTGCCCAACTGGCTGCCCAGCAGCCTGTGCAGCAAGGCGTGACCGTACCTCAGGTGCAAGGCCCGGCAGTACTGGCAGGCTACACCGAGAGTGCCGAACAGCCGACCGGCCCAATGGCAAATGGCGTGCTGCAAGGTCAAAGCGGCTGGCAGGACGAACGTCTGCCGGGCTACCTGCGCCAGCATGCTCAGGAAGCCGCCGTGGAAGGGACTGAAAGTGCTCTGCCTTATGCCCGTGCGGCCAGCCTGGAAAATCGCTGAGTAAGGAGGATCATGCGCGCGCCAACTCTACTACCGCTCTTGCTCGGAGGATGTCTGTCGGTGCCGGCCCTGGCCGCCAACTCCTCCACTGATGCCGCAGACTGGCTCAACCGTCTGGCCAAGGCCGAGCAGCAGCAGAGTTATCAGGGTACTTTCGTCTACGAGCGTAACGGCAGCTTTTCCACCCATGACATCTGGCATCGGGTGCAGGAGGGCAAGGTTCGTGAACGCTTGTTGCAACTCGATGGCCCAGCCCTTGAGGTTGTGCGGGTAGATGGACGTACCCAGTGCGTGAGCGGCGCCCTGGCCCGCGGAGTGGGCAATGCGGCGCAGTCTTCGCCCCGTGTACTGGACCCCTTGAAGCTGATGAACTGGTACGACCTGAGTGTGGCAGGGCGCTCCCGGGTGGCCGGTCGCGAGGTCGAGATCATCACCCTCAGGCCGCGCGATCAGCATCGTTATGCCTTCGAGCTGCACCTGGATCGACAGTCGGGTTTGCCCCTCAAGTCGTTGCTGCTCAACGACAAGGAGCAACTGCTGGAGCGCTTCCAGTTCACCCGGTTGGAGACCGACAAGGCGCCGGACGATGCCCAACTGCAGCCCAGCAGCAACTGCAAGGCGGTGGCCCAGGCCACTCAGCAGGTTGCCGAGGCCGCATCGGGATGGCGTTCCGACTGGTTGCCACCCGGCTTCGAGCTGGTCAACAGCGCGGTACGCAAGGATCCGGAGCACAAGAGCACCGTCAGCAGCCTGATGTACGATGATGGCCTGGCACGCTTCTCGGTGTTCTTGGAGCCGGTTGCAGGCAATTCGGGCATCGACGCCCGTACCCAGCTTGGCCCGACGGTCGCGGTTTCGCGCCGGCTGACCACGCCCAAGGGGGATGTGGTGGTCACTGTGGTAGGTGAGATCCCCATCGGTACTGCCGAGCGGGTCGCCTTGTCGATGCGTGCCCAAGACGCCCACGCCAGCCAATGACGAGCCACAGGTAATGCGTTGATGATCGATGGGCCGCCAAGGCGTTGACATGATTCGTAAGCCTTCGAATTTGCAAAATTCTCCAGATTTATCTATAGGTCAGTTCTTTCGGGGGCTGGCCTTTACTGCTGTTGCAGCATCAACAATGCCGATCCACCGAGCCTGGTCGCAGCCTTTCGAGGATGTTGCCGGGCTTTGTGCGTTGGCTGGTCCCTACTGCTTAACCACGCTCGTTGTGACGGGAGCCGTATGTCAATACCTCGCTTGAAATCCTATCTGTCGCTGTTCGCCGCCGTGCTCATGCTCGGGCAGGTGCTCAACGCCCAGGCCGAAGCCCTGCCTGATTTCACCACCCTGGTCGAGCAGGCCTCGCCGGCGGTGGTCAACATCAGTACCAAGCAGAAGCTGCCTGATCGCAAGTATGCTGCGGGTCAGATGCCAGACCTCGAAGGCCTGCCGCCGATGTTCCGCGAGTTCTTCGAGCGCAACATGCCGCAAGCCCCGCGCTCACCCCGTGGCGATCGTCAGCGCGAGGCCCAGTCGCTGGGTTCGGGCTTCATCATTTCGGCCGACGGCTACATCCTCACCAACAACCACGTGGTGGCCGATGCCGATGAAATCATCGTGCGCCTGTCCGACCGCAGCGAACTGCAGGCCAAGCTGGTCGGCACCGACCCGCGTACCGACGTGGCATTGCTGAAGGTCGATGGCAAGAACCTGCCCACGGTCAAGCTGGGCGACTCCGAGAAACTCAAGGTGGGCGAGTGGGTGCTGGCCATCGGTTCGCCGTTCGGCTTCGATCACTCGGTGACCAAGGGTATCGTCAGCGCCAAGGGCCGCACCCTGCCCAACGACACCTACGTGCCGTTCATCCAGACCGACGTTGCGATCAACCCGGGTAACTCCGGTGGCCCGCTGTTCAACATGAATGGCGAAGTGGTCGGCATCAACTCGCAGATCTTCACCCGCTCGGGTGGCTTCATGGGCCTGTCGTTCGCTATCCCGATCGATGTTGCACTGGATGTTTCCAACCAGCTGAAAAAGGACGGCAAGGTCAGCCGTGGCTGGCTGGGCGTGGTGATCCAGGAGGTCAACAAGGACCTGGCCGAATCCTTCGGCCTGGACAAACCGGCCGGCGCATTGGTGGCCCAGGTGCTGGAAGATGGTCCGGCAGCCAAGGGCGGCCTGCAGGTGGGCGACGTGATCCTGAGCATGAACGGTCAGCCGATCGTCATGTCGGCTGACCTGCCGCACCTGGTCGGTGGCCTGAAAGATGGCGCCAAGGCCAAGCTGGAGATCATCCGCAACGGCAAGCGCCAGAACCTGGACGTGACCATCGGTGCACTGCCCGATGAAGATCAGGACGTGACCACCGGTGCCAATGGCGGCGTCGAGCGCAGCAGCAACCGCCTGGGCGTATCGGTAGCCGACCTGACTGCAGAGCAGAAAAAGACTCTGGAGCTCAAGGGCGGCGTGGTCATCAAGGAAGTGCAGGATGGTCCGGCCGCGATGATCGGCCTGCGTCCCGGTGACGTCATCAGCCACCTGAACAACCAGGCCATCCTTTCGGCGAAGAACTTCACCGAAATCGCCAAGGAACTGCCGAAGAACCGTTCGGTGTCGATGCGCGTGCTGCGTCAGGGCCGTGCCAGTTTCATCACCTTCAAGCTGGCCGAGTAAGGCCTGACCGAGAAGGTCGCGGTAAGAAAAAGCCCGACGCCGATGCGTCGGGCTTTTTCATGGGCGCGCAGTCAATTGCGAAAGCGTGCCAGAAGACCGGAGAAACCCCATGCGTGCTGGCTGTTCAAGCCAAGCAGTGTGGCGGCGGGCGTCATTGCGACGGCGATCATCTTTCTGTCCTTGGGGTAGTCCTGGAAGGCGATACCTTGGTTGCCAAAGGCAGTATCCAGTCGGCCATGGACTGTATAGCGGGCACGGTAGATGCGCTGACCGCCCAGGCCAAACACCACCAGCTTGCCGTCCTGGTGCAGCGCTGCGGCTTCCCATTCGTCTTCGGTGTGCGTGTTGAAGGTCAGCACCGTCGGGTTGCCGTGGTTATAGGTCGCGTCCCTCACACCTTCGGCATCGAATTGCCAAGTCATGGCGTTGGTGTCTTCGGGGCGCTCGCCGGGCAGGTTCCCCGCGACGATCAGGTGGCCATCGGGGCGTTGAATCAGTGTGTTGAAGCGGATGTTGGCGTTTCGACGCGGAGCAAGCCAGCGGAGCCAGCGCGGCAACCAGCGCAGCCAGCGCGACAGCGGGGATTCATACAGCTTGAAACCGTATCGGTCGCCAAAGGACGGGTCGGGTGTGCCGTCGTTTCTGAAGCGTGCGATGAAGCCTCGGGTCTCAGGCCCGTTGCGCAAGGTTCCGGCAACGAGAAATGTACTTTCCTGCGCAATGACATTGGCGATCTGCACCGTCCCGGAAGGGTGCGTGATCTCGATGAACTGACCGCTCGGGAAACCGGCATTGCCGGCAAGATCCAGTCGATAGACGCAAGCATGGGTAGCCAGCCAATCCGACTCCAGCGTAGCACTGGCGAGCAGGTGTCCGGCCCGCAGCTGGAGTGACGTGGAGTGCAGCTTCAGATGAAGGCTGTTGTCCTGATCCAGGGCAAGGTAACCGTGGGGGGAGGCATAGCTGGTGTCCAGCGCGCCCTGCGCGTCGAAACGTGCCATCACCAGTCTGTGGGGCTTGCCGGCGCTGTTCACCCATCCCAGCATCCATATCTTCGCGTTGGCATCGACGACGATGGCTTCCGCGCCCGATTCGGCCACCGGGTCGAATGTTCCGAACACTATCCCTTTGTTGCCGAACGTCGGGTCCAGATCACCTTTATCATCGAAGCGAAGCAAGGTATAGCGGGACTGCTCGTGGTCCCCGGTCAGGCCACACACGGTGATTGTGTCATCGTGTATTGCCACATCAGTGATGAAACGATCGGTGTCCGCAATTTGCGGTAGGGAGCGCTCGCCGTTGTCACCAAAGCTCGTATCGGGGCTTCCGGGGACTGCTGGTTGAACATGTGCCATGGCCATTTCTCCGTCTGGTGCCCTATATTCGGGTCTGCGCGAGCGGCCATCTACTGACAGAAATATCAGGCACCATGAAACTGGAGGGGCGGGCGTGGCGGCTGGCCCCTTCATAAGGTACAATTCCCGGCTATTTTTCGGCGGGCGTTCGCCCCGCAGCCTTTTTGAGTGTTGACCCGTGAGTGATTTGAGTCATATCCGCAATTTCTCCATCATCGCCCACATTGACCATGGCAAGTCGACCCTGGCCGACCGTTTCATCCAGATGTGCGGTGGCCTCACCGCGCGCGAGATGGAAGCGCAGGTACTTGACTCCATGGACCTCGAGCGCGAGCGCGGGATCACCATCAAAGCCCATAGCGTTACCCTGTATTACAAGGCGAACGACGGCATCACCTACCAGCTGAACTTCATCGACACCCCCGGCCACGTCGACTTCACCTATGAAGTCAGCCGTTCGCTGGCCGCCTGCGAAGGCGCGCTGCTGGTGGTCGATGCCGGCCAGGGCGTGGAGGCCCAGTCGGTCGCCAACTGCTACACCGCCATCGAGCAGGGCCTGGAGGTCATGCCGGTACTGAACAAGATGGACCTGCCCCAGGCCGATCCGGACCGCGTCAAGGACGAGATCGAGAAGATCATCGGCATCGACGCCACCGACGCCGTGGCCTGCAGTGCCAAGAGCGGCATGGGCGTGGACGAGGTGCTCGAGCGCCTGGTGCAGACCATTCCGGCCCCTACCGGCGACATCGATGCACCGCTGCAGGCGCTGATCATCGACTCCTGGTTCGACAACTACCTGGGCGTCGTGTCCCTGGTGCGCGTGCGCCATGGCCGGGTCAAGAAGGGCGACAAGATTCTGGTCAAGTCCACCGGCAAGGTGCACCTGGTCGACAGCGTGGGCGTGTTCAACCCCAAGCACACCGCCACCGCCGACCTCAAGGCCGGCGAAGTGGGCTTCATCATCGCCAGCATCAAGGACATTCACGGTGCACCGGTCGGTGACACCCTGACCCTCAGCTCCACGCCCGACGTGGAAGTGCTGCCAGGCTTCAAACGTATCCAGCCCCAGGTATATGCCGGCCTGTTCCCGGTCAGTTCCGAAGATTTCGAAGATTTTCGTGACGCGCTGCAGAAGCTGACCCTGAACGACTCGTCGCTGCAGTACCTGCCTGAGAGCTCCGACGCACTGGGCTTCGGCTTCCGTTGCGGCTTCCTCGGCATGCTGCACATGGAGATCATCCAGGAGCGCCTGGAGCGCGAGTACGACCTGGACCTGATCACCACTGCGCCGAGCGTGATCTTCGAGGTCAAGCTCAAGACCGGTGAAACCATCTACGTCGACAACCCGTCCAAGCTGCCGGACGTGTCGTCGGTGGAAGACTTCCGCGAGCCGATCGTGGCCGCCACCATCCTCGTGCCGCAGGAGCACCTGGGCAACGTCATCACCCTGTGCATCGAGAAGCGTGGCGTACAGCGCGACATGCAGTTCCTCGGTTCCCAGGTGCAGGTGCGCTACGACCTGCCGATGAACGAAGTGGTACTGGACTTCTTCGACCGCCTCAAATCCACCAGCCGCGGCTATGCTTCGCTGGACTACCATTTCGACCGGTATCAGTCGGCCAACCTGGTCAAGCTCGATGTACTGATCAACGGCGACAAGGTCGATGCCCTGGCATTGATCGTGCACCGTGACAATGCGCACTACAAAGGCCGCGCGTTGACCGAGAAGATGAAGGAACTGATCCCGCGGCAGATGTTCGATGTGGCAATCCAGGCCGCCATTGGCGGGCAGATTGTGGCGCGTACCACTGTCAAGGCGCTCAGAAAGAACGTACTGGCCAAATGCTACGGTGGCGACGTTAGCCGTAAGCGCAAGCTGTTGGAAAAGCAGAAAGCCGGTAAGAAACGCATGAAACAGGTGGGCAACGTGGAAATTCCACAGGAAGCCTTCCTCGCCGTGCTCAGGTTGGATAGCTAGGTCCTATGTCACTAAATTTCCCGCTGTTGCTAGTCATCGCCGTTGCCGTGTGTGGACTGCTGGCCCTGATCGATCTGCTGTTCCTGGCCCCGCGCCGGCGCACGGCGATCAACACCTATCAGGGCAGCGTCAGCCAGCCCGAGATGGCGGTGGTCGAGCAGTTGAACAAGGAGCCGTTGCTGGTCGAGTACGGCAAATCGTTCTTCCCGGTGCTGTTCATCGTGCTGGTGCTGCGTTCGTTCCTGGTCGAGCCGTTCCAGATCCCTTCGGGGTCGATGAAGCCGACCCTGGAAGTGGGCGACTTCATCCTGGTGAACAAGTTCTCCTACGGCATCCGCCTGCCGGTGATCGACAAGAAGGTCATCGAGGTCGGTGACCCGCAGCGCGGCGATGTGATGGTGTTCCGCTACCCGAGCGACCCGAACGTCAACTACATCAAGCGTGTGGTCGGCCTGCCGGGCGACCAGGTGCGCTACACCAGCGACAAGCGTCTGTTCGTCAACGGCCAGCCGATTGCCGAACAACTGGTCGGCAGCGAGCCGGGCACCCTGGGCAGCGCCGAGCTGTACAAGGAGAAGCTGGGCGAGGCCGAGCACCTGATCCGCAAGGAGATGAGCCGCTATCGCATGCCGCCGGACCAGCAGTGGGTGGTGCCTGCCGGGCACTACTTCATGATGGGCGACAACCGCGACAACTCCAACGACAGTCGCTACTGGGATGACCCCAACATTCCCAAGGAGCTGCTGGGCATGGTTCCCGACAAGAACATCGTCGGCAAGGCCTTCGCCATCTGGATGAGCTGGCCAGAGCCCAAGCTCAGCCACTTCCCGAGCCTTTCGCGGGTTGGCCTGATCAAGTAACACCCTAACGGCGCTGTCCTTCGACAGCGCCGAATGCTTTTCTGGCATAGGCTGTACAAGGGCGTCCACAAGACGCGCCCCGGCCGGATGTCAGGCATGAACAAAACCGTCTTTCAGGATTTGCATTTGAACAACGCGTTAACCCCGTCGGCTTCGAGCCGGACAGAACTGTGTGAGCCCGGCGCCCTGGCGCCGCTGCTGAAAATCGACCACGAACAGCGCGTGGGTACACTGTGAGCGTTTCCTTGAGCCGCCTCGAGCGCCAGCTCGGCTACACCTTCAAGAACCAGGAGCTGATGCTGCTGGCCCTCACGCATCGCAGCTTTGCCGGCCGCAACAACGAACGGCTGGAGTTCCTCGGTGATGCGATCCTCAACTTCGTCGCCGGCGAGGCCCTGTTCGAGCGCTTCCCCCAGGCACGCGAAGGCCAGCTGTCGCGCCTGCGCGCCCGCCTGGTCAAGGGTGAAACCCTGGCCGTGCTGGCCCGCGGTTTCGATCTGGGCGAGTACCTGCGCCTGGGCTCGGGCGAGCTGAAAAGCGGCGGGTTCCGGCGCGAGTCGATCCTGGCCGATGCCCTCGAGGCGCTGATCGGTGCGATCTACCTGGACTCGGACATGCACACCGCTCGCGATCGCGTGCTGGCATGGCTGGCCGGTGAGTTCGAGAGCCTGACCCTGGTCGACACCAACAAGGACCCGAAAACCCGCCTGCAGGAGTTTCTGCAGTCGCGGGCCTGCGAACTGCCCCGCTACGAAGTGGTGGATATCCAGGGTGAACCCCATTGCCGGACGTTTTTCGTCGAATGCGAAGTGACCCTGTTGACTGAAAAAAGCCGAGGGCAGGGCGTGAGCCGGCGTATCGCCGAGCAGGTCGCGGCCGCCGCAGCACTGATCGCCCTGGGCGTGGAGAATGGCAATGACTGAACAGAACACTACCCGTTGCGGCTACGTGGCCATCGTCGGCCGCCCCAACGTGGGCAAGTCGACGCTGCTCAACCACATCCTCGGGCAGAAGCTCGCGATCACCTCGCGCAAGCCGCAGACCACCCGCCACAACATGCTCGGTATCAAGACCGAAGGTGATGTGCAGGCGGTGTACGTCGATACCCCCGGCATGCACAAGGGCAACGAGAAGGCGCTCAACCGTTACATGAACCGTACCGCCTCGGCGGCGTTGAAAGACGTCGACGTGGTGATCTTCGTGGTCGATCGCACCAAGTGGACCGACGAGGACCAACTGGTGCTCGAGCGCGTGCAGTACGTGCAGGGCCCGGTGATCCTGGCCATCAACAAGACCGACCGCATCGAGGACAAGGCCGAGCTGATGCCGCACCTGCAATGGCTGCAGGAGCAACTGCCCAACGCCGAGATCGTGCCGGTCTCGGCGCAGCACGGGCACAACCTCGATGCCCTCGAAGCACTGATTGCCAAGCACCTGCCGGAAAACGAGCACTTCTTCCCCGAAGACCAGATCACCGACCGCAGCAGCCGCTTCCTGGCTGCCGAACTGGTACGCGAGAAGATCATGCGCCAGCTCGGCGCCGAGCTGCCGTACCAGATCACCGTCGAGATCGAGGAATTCAAGCAGCAGGGCAACGTGCTGCATATCCATGCACTGATCCTGGTCGAGCGTGACGGCCAGAAGAAGATCATCATTGGCGACAAGGGCGAGCGCATCAAGCGCATCGGCACCGAGGCGCGCAAGGACATGGAGCTGCTGTTCGACGCCAAGGTCATGCTGAACCTGTGGGTCAAGGTCAAGGGTGGCTGGTCCGACGACGAGCGCGCCCTGCGTTCGCTGGGCTACGGCGACCTCTGAATGCCCTGGCCCGACACCGGCCGGTGTCGGGCCCACCTCTTCGTGAAGCGCTGAATCATGGACATGCCAGACGGCCAACCGGCCTTCGTGCTGCACAGCCGGGCGTACCGTGAAACCAGTGCGCTGGTCGACTTCCTTACCCCCCAGGGGCGCCTGCGCGCCGTGCTGCGTCGTGCGCGCGGCAAGGCCGGCAGCCTTGCGCGTCCGTTTGTGCCGCTGGAGGTGCAGTTCCATGGGCGCGGCGAGCTCAAGAATGTCGGTCGCATGGACAGCGCAGGCGTGGCGGTCTGGCTCAACGGCGACGCGCTGTTCAGCGGGCTGTACCTCAATGAGCTGCTGATTCGCCTGCTTCAGGCCGAAGACCCGCACCCGGTGATGTTCGAGCAGTACGCTGCCACCTTGCAGGCACTGGGTGCGGGGCGCCCGCTGGAGCCGTTGCTGCGTGCCTTCGAATGGCGCCTGCTGGACGAGCTGGGCTATGGCTTTGCGCTTGAGCACGACATCAATGGCGATCCTCTGGTGGCCGATGGCCTGTACCGCCTGCAGGTGGACGCGGGCCTGGAGCGGGTGTACCTGGTGCAGCCAGGCTTGTTCAGTGGCGCGCACCTGCTGGCCATGGCCGAGGCCGAGTGGTCGATGCCGGGCGCGCTGGGCGCGGCCAAGCGCCTGATGCGCCAGGCGCTGGCGGTGCACCTGGGCGGGCGCCCGCTGGTCAGCCGGGAACTGTTTCGCAAGCCTTGATCACGACGTATGCTGTGAGGCTCAATTTTCAGGAGAGTCTCTTCGTGACCACCAGCAACCGCATCCTCCTTGGCGTGAACATCGACCACGTGGCGACCCTGCGCCAGGCCCGTGGCACGCGATATCCGGACCCGGTCAAGGCCGCGCTGGACGCCGAAGAGGCGGGTGCCGACGGCATCACCGTGCACTTGCGCGAAGACCGCCGGCATATCCAGGACCGTGACGTGCTGGTACTGAGCGAGGTGCTGCAGACGCGCATGAACTTCGAGATGGGCGTCACCGAAGAGATGATGCAGTTTGCCGAGCGCATTCGCCCGGCGCACATCTGCCTGGTGCCCGAGACACGCCAGGAACTGACCACCGAAGGTGGCCTGGACGTGGCGGGGCAGGAGGCGCGGATCAAGGCGGCGGTGGAGCGCCTGTCGCGCCTGGGGTCGGAGGTGTCGTTGTTCATCGATGCCGACGAGCGCCAGATCGAGGCCTCGCGCCGCGTCGGCGCGCCGGCGATCGAACTGCACACCGGGCGTTACGCCGATGCGCAGACCCCGGCCGAGGTGGCCGAAGAGCTCCAGCGCGTGGCCGATGGCGTGGCCTTCGGCCTGGCCCAGGGGCTGATCGTGAATGCCGGGCATGGCCTGCACTACCACAACGTCGAGCCGGTGGCGGCGATCAAGGGCATCAACGAACTGAACATCGGCCATGCACTGGTGGCCCATGCGTTGTTCGTGGGCTTCAAGGGTGCGGTCAGCGAGATGAAACAGCTGATTCTGGCAGCCAGCAACCGCTGAATGCGTCGTGACCTTCGCCGGCAAGGCCGGCTCCTACAGGCGCTGCGATTCCTGTAGGAGCCGGCCTCGCCGGCGAAGCCGCCTAGCCAAATATCAGACTGAACCGCGTAGGCCCCTGCGCCGCGCTGGTCACCTCCACCTGCCCACCATGCACCTGCATGATCGACTGCACGATGGCCAGCCCCAGCCCCGTGCCGCCCTCCACCCGCGAGCGCCCGCAGCCCACCCGGTAGAACCGCTCGAACAGGTGCGGCCAGTGCACCGCCTCGATCCCCGGCCCCTCGTTGCGCACCCAGCATTGCACGCCCCGTACGCTCTGCTCGATGCCGATTTCCACCAGGCGGCCCTCGGGGCTGTGGCGAATTGCATTGCTCAACAGGTTCGACAGCGCCCGCTGCAGCATCAGCCGGTCGCCCTGCACCGTGCCCCAGCCGCTGACCTTCAGGGTGATCGCCTTGCATTCGGCGCTCAGCGCGAACAGCTCCACCACCCGTTGCGCCTCGTCGGCCAGCGCCACCGGCTTCAACGCCAGTTGCTGACGCGGCGCGTCCACCTGGGCCAGGAACAGCATGTCGGTGATGATCCGGTTCAGGCGCGTCAGCTCCTCGATGCTGTCCTCCAGCGCCACCCGGTAATCCTGCGCCGAGCGCACCCGTGACAAGGTCACCTGGGCCCTGCCCATCAGGTTGCTGATCGGCGTGCGCAGTTCGTGCGCCAGGTCATCGGAAAACTGCGACAGACGCTGCACACCGCCATCCAGCCGGTCGAGCATCACGTTGATGCCGCGTGCCAGGGCACTCAGTTCCTGGGGCAGCTTGTCCTCGGGCAGGCGGTGGCTCAGCTCCTGCGCCGACACCTGGGCGGCAATCCGCCGAAACCTGCGCAGCGGCAGCAGACCACGCTGCACCAGCTTCCAGGCGGCAATGCCGATCAGCAGCAACAGCAGTGGCAACGCCAGCAACGTCGACCGCAGGTAGGCCTGCAGCAGGCCGAGGTCGTCGGCCCGGTTCAGCGTCAGCAGTACCCGCACCGGGGTGCCGTCACGCAGGGTCATCAGGCGCGCGGCGGTCATCAGGCGGGCCTCGGCGCTGTCCTGCCATTCGCTGTAGCCCAGCGCTGTCCCGGCCGCGATACGCCGCAGCGGCTCGGCCTCCACTGCAGGCCCCAGGCTCAACAGGGCCGGGTGGCGTCCGGTCTGGGCGATGATGTTCAGGCTCAGGTCGTCGTGGCCCATCACCAGGTCGAGCAGGGGGTGGGCGCGCGAGCCCAGGTCGCTGGCCCTCAGGTCCACCCCCAGGCTGTGCTCGATCTGCTCCATCTTGCGTGCCAGCACCTTGCGGGCGCGGTTGTCCAGTTCGTGGTCCAGCGCCAGTACCGCCAGGCTCGCCAGCAGCAGCACCAGCGCAGCGCCCATCAGGCTGACGCTCAGGCCCAGGCGCAACGACAGTCGTGCCGGTTTCATTCGCGCGCTTCCAGCACATAGCCCACGCCGCGCAGGGTGTGGATCAGCTTGTCTTCGAAGGGGTCGTCGATCTTGGCCCGCAGGCGCCGGATCGACACCTCCACCACGTTGGTGTCGCAATCGAAGTTCATGTCCCACACCAGCGAGATGATCTGCGTGCGCGACAGCACCTCGCCGCTCTGGCGCATCAGCAGGTGCAGCAGGGCGAACTCCTTGGCCGTCAGGTCGATACGCTGGTTGCGCCGGTAGGCGCGGTGGCGGCTGGGGTCCAGCTCAAGGTCGGCGACCCTGAGCGTGGCCGGCGCCAGGTTCTGCTCGCTGCGCCGCAACAGGCTGCGAATGCGTGCCAGCAGTTCGGGAAATTCGAACGGCTTGAGCAGGTAGTCGTCGGCGCCCAGGTCCAGGCCCTTGACCCGATCCGAGAGCCGGCCGTGGGCGGTCAGCATCATTATGCGGGTCGAGGACTCCGCCCGCAGGCGTTGCAGCACGCTCCAGCCGTCGAGCTGCGGCAGGTTGACGTCGAGGATGACCAGGTCGTAGGCGTGCTGGCGGGCCAGGTGCAGGCCGTCAATGCCGGTGGCGGCGCAGTCGACGATGTAGCCGTTCTCGCTCAGGCCCTGCTGCAGGTACTCGGCGGTACGGACTTCGTCTTCGATGATCAATAGGCGCATGGGGTACTCGCGGCGTGCAAAACGGCAATTCTCAACCCTTGAGTCACTTCAGGGTCAAGGCGTGTCGCGCATGGTAAGCCAAGCCGGTCCTGAGCGGCGCTGGATAACAGATTTGTAATCCTGGGGTCATGTTGACGATAAAGCCCGCTCCCTAAAGTGCCCGCTTCGAAATGGGCGCGGGGGATTCACGCATGACGTGCAGGCACAGGCTTCATCCACAGCGCGTGGCGCGGCTGGCGGCGCTGGCCGGGGTGCTGCTGGGGCTTTCGACAGCGCTGCAGGCGAGCGTGCTGACGCTTGATGCCGCCTTGCGCACCGCGCAGGACAACAACCCCGAGCTTGCCGCGGCGCGCTGGGGCACCGAGATCGCCCTGGGCGAACGCAACCAGGCCGGCCTGCTGCCCAACCCGGAGTTGAGCTGGGAGCAGGAAGATACCCGCCGCGGCTCGCAGACCACCACCGTCAGCCTCAGCCAGCGCCTGGAACTGGGCGGCAAGCGCGGTGCGCGGGTGGAGGTGGCCCAGCACGAGCAGGCCCTGGCGGCGCTGGAACTGGAACGCCAGGGCAATGCCTTGCGCGCCGAGGTGCTGGCTGCGTTTCATGCCGCCGTGCAGGCCCAGGAACGGCTGCAACTGGCCGAGCAGTCGCTGCGCCTGACCGAGCGTGGCCTGCAGGTGGTGCAGGGGCGGGTGCGGGCCGGCAGCGCTTCCCCCATCGAAACCACCCGCGCGCAGGTGCAGGTGTCCGAGATGCGCCTGGAACGAGGCCGTGCGCAGCAGACCGTGGCCGTGGCCTATCAGCAACTGGCCAGCGTGACGGGGGCGCCGCAGGCGGGGTTCGAGCGGGTGGCAGGCATGCCGTCCGACGCCCTGACCCCAGCCGAGGGCGACACGCTGCTTGCCCGCCTCGAGCGCACGGCCGAGCTGCGCCTGGCCCGCCTGCAGATCGAGCAGCGCGAGGCTGACCTGGGGCTGGCTCGCAGCCAGCGCATCCCCGACCTCACCGTCAGCCTGGGCAGCCAGTACAGCGAGGCCGACCGCGAGCGCATCAATGTGGTCGGGGTGTCGATACCGCTGCCCTTGTTCGATCGCAACCAGGGCAATGTGCTGGCGGCGGCGCGGCGTGCCGATCAGGCCCGCGACCTGCGCAACGGCGCCGAATTGCGGGTGCGCAGCGAAGTGGTGCAGGCGCTGGCGCAGTGGCAGGTGGCTGCGGGCGAGGTACAGGCCTTCGACCGCTCGATACTGCCGGCGGCGCAGCAGGCGGTGGACGCCGCCACGCGGGGTTTCGAGCGCGGCAAGTTCAGCTTTCTCGAGGTGCTCGACGCCCAGCGCACGCTGGTGGCGGCGCGCACCCAATACCTGGCGGCGCAGGCCCAGGGCAGCGATGCGCGAGTCCGCCTGGAACGACTTTTCGGCGACCTGGCCACCGCCAGCCGCTGACCCCCGACGATTTGCCGAGGAATGTGCATGAACAGCAAAACCATCACGCTGGTGGCCGTCACCCTGACCCTGGGCGTTGGCCTGGGGGTTGTGTTGGGTCACCAGATGAATGCGCCGCAGGCCTCCCACGCGGCGCATGCCGAGGCGGGCCATGGCGATGAGGAAAAGGGCCATGGCGACGACGCCCATGGCGAGGAAGGCCATGGCGAAGAACAGCAGGAGGGCCACCTGACCCTGAGCGACGAGCAGATCCAGGTGGCCGGTATCGAGCTGGCCACCGTGGCCCCGCGCACCTTGAGCCGCAGCCTCGGCCTGCCGGGCGAGATCCGCTTCGACGAGGACCGTACCGCGCACCTGGTGCCGCGTGCGGCCGGGGTGGTGGAATCGGTGGCCGTGGTGCTCGGCCAGCAGGTCAAGGCCGGGCAACTGCTGGCGGTGATCGCCAGCCCGCAGATCTCCGAGCAGCGCAGCGAGCTGGCGGCCAGCCAGCGGCGACTGGAACTGGCGCGCGGCACCTTCGCCCGCGAGAAAGACCTGTGGCAGGAGGGCATCTCTGCCGAACAGGACTACCTGCAGGCGCGCCAGGCCCTGCAGGAAGCCGAGATCGCCGCCACCAATGCCCGGCAGAAGATCAGCGCGCTGAGTGGCAGCGTGGTGCTGGCCGGCGGCAACCGCTATGAGCTGCGTGCACCGTTTGACGGGCAGGTGGTGGAAAAGCACCTGGTGCCGGGCGAAGTGGTCAGCGAGAGCAGTGCGGCCTTCACCTTGTCCGACCTGTCGCGGGTGTGGGCAACCTTTGGCGTGGCCCCGCGTGACCTGGCCAGGCTGCGCGTCGGCATGCCGGTGACGGTGCTGGCCAGTGAACTGGGCGAGCAGGCCAGCGGCACGGTCACCCATGTGGGCAGCCTGCTCGGCGAGCAGACCCGCACCGCCACCGTGCGGGTCACCCTGGACAACCCTCGCGGCGCCTGGCGCCCCGGCCTGTTCGTGGCGGTGCGGGTGCCTACCGAACGCCTGGACGAGGCGCTGGCGGTACCGGAGGCCGCGCTGCAGACCCTCGAAGAGCAGCCCACCGTGTTCGTGCGCAGTGCAGAGGGCTTCACCGCCCAGGTGGTGACCCCGGGTGTGGTGGCCGACGGCTTCGTGCAGATCAAGGCGGGCCTGCAGGCCGGCCAGCAGGTGGCGGCACAGGGCAGCTTCATCCTCAAGTCGGAGCTGGGCAAAGCCAGCGCCGAGCATTCCCACTGAGCCCCCACGAGTACTCCTCATGTTCGAACGGATCATTCAATTTGCCATCGAGCAGCGCCTGATCGTGATGCTCGCGGTGCTGCTGATGGCCGGGCTGGGGCTGGCCAGCTACCAGAAGCTGCCGATCGATGCGGTGCCCGACATCACCAACGTGCAGGTGCAGATCAACACCTCGGCGGCGGGCTTTTCACCGCTGGAAACCGAGCAGCGCATCACTTTCGCCATCGAGACCGCCATGGCCGGCCTGCCGGGCCTGGAGCAGACCCGTTCGCTGTCGCGCTCGGGGCTGTCGCAGGTGACGGTGATCTTCGACGAGGGCACCGACCTGTTCTTCGCCCGGCAACTGGTCAACGAGCGCCTGCAACAGGCGCGCGGGCAGTTGCCCGACGGCGTCGAGGCGGCCATGGGGCCGATCTCCACCGGCCTGGGCGAGATCTTCCTGTGGACCGTGGAAGCCGCGCCGGATGCGCGCAAGGCCGACGGCAGCGAGTACACGCCCACCGACCTGCGCGAGATCCAGGACTGGATCATCAAGCCGCAGTTGCGCAACGTGCGCGGTGTGGCCGAGATCAACAGCATCGGCGGCTACGCCAAGGAGTACCAGATTGCCCCCGACCTCAGGCGCCTGGCCGCCTACAAGCTGACCCTGGGCGACCTGCTGACGGCCCTGGAGCGCAACAACGCCAACGTCGGTGCCGGCTACATCGAGCGCCGTGGCGAGCAACTGCTGATTCGCGCGCCGGGGCAACTGGCAGGTATCGACGACATTGCCAACATCGTGCTGGCCACTGTCGACGGCACCTCGATTCGCGTGCGCGATGTCGCCCAGGTGGGCATCGGCCGCGAACTGCGCAGCGGCGCGGCTACCGAAAATGGCCGTGAGGTGGTGCTGGGCACCGTGTTCATGCTGGTCGGCGAGAACAGCCGCACCGTGTCGCGGGCAGTGGCCGACAAGCTGGCGCAGATCAACCGCACGCTGCCGGCAGGTGTCAGCGCGGTCACGGTGTACGACCGCACCGACCTGGTCGACAAGGCCATCGCCACGGTGAAGAAGAACCTGGTGGAAGGTGCGATCCTGGTGATCGCGGTGCTGTTCCTGTTTCTGGGCAACATCCGCGCCGCGCTGATCACCGCCATGGTGATTCCGCTGTCGATGCTGTTCACCTTCACCGGCATGTTCGGCAACAAGGTCAGTGCCAACCTGATGAGCCTGGGTGCGCTGGACTTCGGCATCATCGTCGATGGCGCGGTGGTGATCGTGGAGAACGCGATCCGCCGCCTGGCCCACGCCCAGCAGCACCATGGCCGCCTGCTGACCCGCTCCGAGCGCCTGCACGAAGTGTTCAATGCCGCCCGCGAGGCGCGCCGCCCGCTGATCTTCGGCCAGTTGATCATCATGGTGGTGTACCTGCCGATCTTTGCCCTGAGCGGGGTGGAGGGCAAGATGTTCCACCCCATGGCCTTCACCGTGGTGATCGCCCTGCTGGGAGCGATGCTGCTCTCGGTGACCTTCGTGCCGGCGGCCATCGCGCTGTTCGTCACCGGCAAGGTCAAGGAAGAGGAAAACCTGCTGATGCGCAGCGCCAAGGCCGGCTATGCGCCGCTATTGCGCTGGGTGATGGGGCACCGTGGGCTGGCGTTTTCCATGGCCGGGGCGTCGGTGCTGCTGTGCGCGGTGCTGGCCGGGCGCATGGGCAGCGAGTTCGTGCCCAGCCTCAGCGAAGGCGATTTCGCCCTGCAGGCGCTGCGGGTGCCGGGCACCAGCCTGAGCCAGTCGGTGCAATTGCAGCAGCGCCTGGAGGAGAGTGTGGTCAGCCAGGTGCCGGAGGTGCAGCGCGTGTTTGCGCGCACCGGCACCGCCGAGATCGCCGCCGACCCGATGCCGCCGAACATCTCCGACAGTTACGTGATGCTCAAGCCGCAGGCGCAGTGGCCCGACCCCGGCAAGTCGCGCGAGCAACTGATCGCCGATATCCAGCGCGCGGCGGCGCGGGTGCCGGGTAGCAACTACGAGCTGTCGCAGCCGATTCAACTGCGCTTCAACGAGCTGATTTCCGGGGTGCGCAGCGATGTGGCGGTCAAGGTCTTCGGCGACGACATGACGGTGCTCAACCGCACGGCAGCACAGATTGCCGCAACCTTGCAGGCGGTGCCGGGGGCATCGGAGGTCAAGGTAGAGCAGACCTCGGGCCTGCCGGTGCTGACCATCGAGGTCGACCGCGACAAGGCTGCACGCTACGGGCTCAACGTCGGCGATGTGCAGGACACCATCGCCGTGGCCGTGGGCGGCCGCCAGGCCGGCACGCTGTACGAGGGCGACCGGCGTTTCGACATGGTGGTGCGCCTCTCGGACGACGTGCGTACCGACATCGAAGGCTTGTCGCAGCTGCTGATTCCGGTACCGGCCAGTGCGGGCAGCGACGGCGGTATCGGCTTCATCAGCCTGGCCGAGGTGGCCAGCCTGGCGCTGGTGCAGGGGCCCAACCAGGTGAGCCGCGAAGACGGCAAGCGCCTGGTGGTGGTCAGCGCCAACGTGCGTGGCCGCGACATCGGTTCGTTCGTGGCCGAGGCCGGCGAGCGCATCGATACGCAGGTGGAGGTGCCGCCTGGCTACTGGACGCGTTGGGGCGGTCAGTTCGAGCAGCTGCAATCGGCGGCCAAGCGCCTGCAGGTGGTGGTGCCGGTGGCATTGCTGCTGGTGTTCGGGTTGCTGTTCATGATGTTCAACAGCGTCAGGGACGGCCTGCTGGTGTTCACCGGCATCCCGTTCGCGCTGACCGGCGGGGTGGTGGCGCTGTGGCTGCGCGACATTCCATTGTCGATTTCGGCGGGGGTGGGCTTCATCGCCCTGTCGGGGGTGGCGGTGCTCAACGGGCTGGTGATGATCGCCTTCATCCGCAGCCTGCGCGAGCAGGGCCGGCCGCTGCGCGTGGCCATCGACGAAGGTGCGCTGACGCGTCTGCGGCCGGTGCTGATGACCGCGTTGGTGGCGTCGCTGGGGTTCATTCCGATGGCCCTGGCCACTGGCACCGGTGCCGAGGTGCAGCGCCCGCTGGCCACCGTGGTGATCGGCGGCATCCTCTCGTCCACCGCGTTGACCCTGCTGGTGCTGCCGGCGCTGTACCACTGGGCGCACCGCAAGGAGGAGGAGCACAATCTTGCAGCACTGTAATGTGCGGCTCACCTTGGCGTTAGCTTGGGCTGCTTATGATCGGTTCGAATCCAATCATGAGGGAAGGTCGATGAACCTGAGCAAGTACGCACTGATCGCCGCGTTGCTGCTGGGCAGCAGCGCGGCAATGGCCGAAGGCGGCGCCGAGCGCACCAAGGCGTTCTGGGCCGAGTTTCGCAAGAGCCAGGAGCGGGTGCATGGGGAGGGCAGGAAGGAGGTAGCGCAGAAGAAGGAGCAGGTGCAGCAGCAGGTGGTGAAGGACTGACGCACGCCGTGTTCGCAAGGGCCTCTGCGCCGGCAAGGCCGGCTCCTGCAGGCGAAGAGGCCCCCTTCTGATTACTTGCGCGCCACCAGCACCGCCCGCCTGGGTGCCGGCAGGCCTTCGACGGTTCGGGTCGGGTCGGTAGGGTCGAGGAAGTCGCTCAGCGACTGGTAGCGCATCCAGTCGGTGCTGCGTTGTTCCTCGACGCTGGTCACGCTCACATCCACGCAGCGCACATCGCTGAAGCCGGCGCGACGCAACCAGCGCTCCAGTGCCGGCACCGAGGGCAGGAACCATACATTGCGCATCTGCGCATAGCGGTCTTCAGGCACCAGCACCTGATGCTCGTCACCCTCGACCACCAGGGTTTCCAACACCAGTTCGCCCCCCTTGACCAGGCAGTCCTTGAGCGCCAGCAAATGCTCGATCGGCGAGCGGCGGTGGTAGAACACCCCCATCGAGAACACCGTGTCGAAACCTTCCAGGTTGGCCGGCAGGTCTTCCAGGGCGAACGGCAAGTGCCAGGCGGGAAGGTCCGGCAGGTAACGCTGCACGGCCTGGAACTGGCAGAAGAACAACCAGTTGGGGTCTACGCCGATCACGCTGTCGGCGCCGGCGCCGAGCATGCGCCATTGGTAGTAGCCGTTGCCACAGCCCACATCCAGCACGCGTTTGCCGCGCAGGTCCAGGTGCGGCGCGACCCGTGACCACTTCCAGTCCGAACGCCATTCGGTGTCCACGTGCACGCCGAACAGGTCGAACGGGCCCTTGCGCCAGGGCGACAGGCCCATCAGTGCGGTGCGCACCTGTACGCGGGTGGCGTCGTCGCAGTCGCTGTCCAGGCGCAGGCCGTGCAGCAGGTCGACCTGGCTGGGCTCCAGGGCCGGCAGCGCATCCAGCGCGCTTTGCCAGCGCTCCAAATCGCCATGGCCCTTTTCCAGCTTGGCATCGAGTTGCGCCTGCAGGCCTTGAGCCCAGTGCGCCAATGGGGTGCCCGCCATGCGGCGGACCAGGGGAGTCAGATCGATCATGGCAGGGCAATCAGCGAGGCGAAGTTCAGGCACTGGAACCACGGCACCACCTGCGAGAAACCGGCTGCCAGCAGGCGCTGACGGTGTTCCTCGAGGCTGTCGGGTTTCATCACGTTTTCGATGGCACTGCGCTTCTGGGCAATTTCCAGTTCGCTGTAGCCGTTGGCGCGTTTGAAGGCCACGTGCAGATCGGTGAGCAGGGCCTGCTGCTGCGGGTCGGCAAAGCGCAGCTTCTCCGACAGGATCAGTGCGCCGCCAGGCATCAGGCACTGGCGAATGCGGCCAAGCAGGGCCAGGCGTGCCTGCGGCTCGATGAACTGCAGGGTGAAGTTCAGCGCCACCACCGACGCCGGCTGCAGGTCCAGCGCGGTGATGTCGGCCTCGATCACCTGCACCGGCAGCAACTCCTGGTGCATCGCGTCCTGGTGGCTGAGGTATTCGCGGCAGCGCTCGACCATGGCCGGGGAGTTGTCTACCGCCAGCACCTTGCAGCCCTCGCTGCGTACATGTCGGCGCATCGCCTGGGTCACCGCACCGAGCGAGCTGCCCAGGTCGTACAGCAGGGTATCGGGCTGGGCGAACTGGGCAGCCAGCACGCCGATGTTCTCGACGATCGTCGGGTAGCCGGGCACCGAGCGCTTGATCATGTCGGGGAAAACTCGCACGACATCTTCGTTGAAGGTGAAATCGGGGACCTGCGCCAGCGGGGTGGCGAACAGGCGATCGGGCTCTTTGCTCACGGGCAATCCAGGCGTTCGGCGGTAAAGGGCCGGCATTTTAGCCAATGTTGCAACAGGATGCATGGCCGACTGACCGGCGCGGCTGGCCGCTGCATTCCAATGCCGGCTTCGAGGAAAGCCTGCCGGCTATTTGTCTTGCAGGCGGGTCCTTAGAGTGAAGTGGCTTGACCCTATTGGCTCACTCACAAGGAATGTGAAATGAAACTCGAACCTGGCGCGCGCTCGTACGATACCGGTGAACTGGAAAAGGAAGCGGCCCTGCTGCCCAGAAACCTGATCGAAGGCATGAACCAGCGTGATGGCGAAAACGAGGGAGGGCTGACGCTTTCCCGCGAACATATCGTCACGCTCAATCAGTATGTGAAGTATGTCACCGGCCTGCCGACCGAAACCGCGTCGCTGGTGCCCTGGCTTGGCTACACCGACATCAAGGAACCGGTACTGTCGGTCAGTGCCATGCGCACGACCTTTCTCAACCTGCACAAGCATGCCCGCGCCTGGGGCACGCTGTCCGACGAGTGCAAGAAGCTGTCCGCCGAGCTGGGGGTGTGTGCCCGTGGCATCAACACCACCGGCGAGGGGGTGATGCAGGAATGCGAGAAGACCAAGGCCCTTGGCGGGCGGCGTGATACGTGGGAGTCCGTGCAGTTCGCAGCGCCGGTTGCGTTGAGCTTCGGCGACCGGGAGATCGTCTCGTCGCTGGTGGACTACATGGAGGTGCTCAAGGATGAAGTCGAGCATTTTCACGCGCGCGTAAGCAGTGTGCGCAGCCACACCGAAACCTTTCGCGACACCGCGCGTTTCGAGCTGATGAACGAGGTCGCCCTCAAGACCGACGCCATCGAGCGTCACCAGGCCAGCGGTGCCACCCAGGCCCTGCGCGATGAGCTGGCGGCGCTGGACAAGGAAATCGACAACCTCAACAAGCAGTACGACGAGTACGTCAAGGCGGCCCTGTCCGGGCTGGCGGCCGGCCCGCTGGGGGCGGTCATCTCAGGCTCGATCTACGGCTCCAAGGCCGAAAAGGTGCGCAAGACCCGCAACCGGGTGCAGAAGGAACGCAAGGCTGTGGGGGCGCGCCTGACGGCGGCGGTCAACCTGGAGGGACGCCTGCAGGTACTCACGACCCATATGGATGAACTGGCCACCCGCCTGCAGGAGGTGGTGACCGCTTCTTCGCACCTGCAGACGGCCTGGCAGACCATCGGCACCTACATCGAAGCGTCCATCGAAAAGCTCGAAAAGATGAACGACAGCCGGCAGCTGGGCATTTTCATCATCCATTTCAGAAACTTTCTCTCGCAGTGGGCGTTTATCGAAGCCTGCTCCATCACCATGAGCCGGGTCTTCGACGACACGCTGTGGGCCCAATAAGGAGCTACCCATGAGCAACATTCTTCAATTTCCGCTGGGCTGGGATGATCCGCAGTTCGACAGGGTCCTGCGTGCCGGTGCCGCCTACCTGAAGGCCGCCCAGGACAGCCGCTATGCCTTCCTGCCCCTGTTGCACGAGCGTGTGGAGCGCAATGCACGCTGTCTTGACGACAACCTCCAGCAACTGATGCGCCATGCCGATCGCATCATCGTCGCGATCAAGAGCAATGACCTGGGCGGCCTCGAAAAGGACATCGACCCGAACGATGATCCCGAGGACATTGCGCAGTATCTGGAGGTGGCACAGGACGCCATCGGCGAGATTGCCGTCAAGCTCAACGATCAGTTGGGGCAGTTGCGCACGGCCACGGCTCAGATCACGGCCATCCCGGTCTATGACTCCAGTGCCGACAAGGCCCGCTATCAGGGTGAGCTCGACAGGCTGGCGGCCAATCGCAAGGCCTGCGAAGACGAACTGGCCGTGCGGCGCGAGGCCCTGGCCAGTCTTGACGAGGCGATCAAGGTACTTGAGGCGGCCAAGGTGGAATCCACCTTCGGCGGCCTGTTGCCGACCACCGAGCAGCTCAAGGCGGCGGCGGATGTCATCGCCACGGGCGGACTGTCGGTCGAGGCAGTGCAAGGCGCGCTGAAGAAAATCGGCGAAATCATCGGTGCGGCAATGGAAGGCATGCGCTATGCAACGATGCTCGAGCAGCGCCGAGGGATGCAGAAGCAGCACGATGAACTGCAACTGCAACTGACCGCAATGGCACGGGACAAGACGCGCCTCCAGGCCCAGTGTCAGCACCTTGAGGCTTATGCCGAGCTGATCACGTCACGCGAGCAATGGCTGGCCGGCATCAGGCGCATCGCCGTGCAACTGAAACCGGTGTGGGATCGGCTCATCGCCTGCAGCATCGACGATGTGCAGGCGTTGAGAGCGGTCAGCGAGCTGGTCGAGGCGTTGAAAGCCTACAAGAAAAAGATCAAGGCCGAGTATGTTGCCGGCCTTTGAGTGAAGGGCGCAAGGCGCTGCAGGCTGTGCTGGCCAGCAGCGCCTTGCGGCTTCTGGATTGCTCTGGTGATGACCACAATGAACAACATTATTCAAAGACTGAGGCATCCACTGCCTCAGGATGAGCTGGATACCCAGATAGCCCTGATTCCGCTGCAATTGGTGCAGGATTCGGAGGAGGAGGGGCGGATCGACCTGACGTTCACCCGCGAACACGTTGCCGTGCTGGATGCCTACATGGACCATGTGATGGCGATACCGACCCGGCGGGAGGCCTTTCTGCAGTGGTTGGGATACTACCGTCACCCGGACCCCGAGCTCGACTTCTACCCGATGCAGGTGTTGTTCCATCGCATCAACCTCCACGCCGACTCATGGGGGCGGTTGAAGCAGAAAAGCATTCAGTTGCCCATCGCGCTGATCAACTGCGCCAGCTCCATCAGCCTGTCAGGGGAGCGTGCGCTGCTGGCCTGTGAACGTACCAAGGCGTTGGGCGGGCGCAGGGAGGCTTGGCAACGCGTGCAGTTCGAGGTGCCCGTGCAACTGGATGCACCAGACCGAACCCTTGTGCTGGAGATGGCACGGTGGGTGGCCAACCTCAAGAACTCGGCGGGCGTCTTCCAGTTCCAGGTCGGCGAAGTACGCAAGGAGACCGACAGGTTTCGTGATGACGCCCGGTTCGAATTGAGGCCGGCACTGGGGCGCAAGATCGAGCGCCTGGTGGCATCCGGCACAAAGGAAGGGAACCTGGGGCTACTGGCGCAGCGCATGCGAAATCTGGTGGTACGCCTGGAAGACGTCACCACTGCTGCGTCGCACCTGCAGACCGCCTGGCAGTTCATCGAGACCTATCTGGACGCCTCGATCGGCAAGTTGCACAGCATGCAGGACAGTCAGCAACTGGCCAGATTCGTCATTCACTTCAAGAACTTCCTGGCGCAGTGGTCATTCATCGAAGAGTGCGCCAGGCGTCTTCAGAAACGCCTTGAGTAAATGCTCCGGGGCGCAGCCTCAGCGTACCTGGATGTCGCAGTCGAAGCTCATCGCCGGCTTGACCTCCGGTGCCCAGGGTTGCTGATACACCAGCAGCAGGTGGCCGCTGCCGCTGGCGCTGGCCTTGAAGCGCCACAGCGATCGGCCGGCACTGCCCACCAGGCCGGTGTCTTCGGGGTTGCTGTAGACCTCGGGGCCCAGCGCCGCAAGTACGCCGTTGGCCGGATTCTGCAGCAGCCAGCGATAACCGGTACTGGGGTTGCTGGGCAACGCCAGGGTGATGGCCTGGCCGACATCGAGCGTGACCGGGCACTGGCTCTGTTTTTCCACCAGCAGCGGCTGTGGAGGTGTGGGCTGGCTGGCACAGCTGGCCAGGAGTATCAGGCTCGAACTCAGTAACACACGGGATGCGGTCATCATGACTCCTGGCTCGGGGAGGGTCCGGGCAGCCGATAATAGGGAAAGTGTGCTGCCTTGGGAAGATTCTCACGCTTCGCTGCCGGGTGCCCGCGCGGGCTGCCTGCAGCCCGCGCTGTTTCTGTTACCGCTGTTTCAGAACAGCACCTTGGCCACGTCGCTGAAGCGCCTGGCGAAATGCACCTGCAGGCCGGCCTTCAGGTAGCCGGGCAGTTCTTCGAAGTCGCCGCGGTTGGCCTCCGGCAGGATCAGCTCGTGGATCTTCTGCCGGCGCGCCGCAATCACCTTCTCGCGTACCCCGCCAATCGGCAATACCTGCCCGGTCAGGGTCAGCTCGCCGGTCATGGCCACGCCTTTCTTCGGTGCCTGGTCGCGTGCCAGGGACAGCAGGGCGCTGGCCATGGTCACCCCGGCACTCGGGCCGTCCTTGGGCGTGGCCCCTTCGGGCACGTGCAGGTGAATGAACGACTCGTTGAAGTAGCCCACCTCACCACCGTACTGCTTGAGGTTGGCGCTGACGTAGCTGTAGGCGATCTCGGCGGATTCCTTCATCACCTCGCCCAGCTGGCCGGTGAGCTTGAAGCCACGGTTGAGGGTGTGGATGCGGGTCGCCTCGATCGGCAGCGTGGCGCCGCCCATGCTGGTCCAGGCCAGGCCGGTGATCACGCCCTTGCCCGACAGCACCTGCTCGCTGCGAAACACCGGCATGCCGAGTGAAGCTTCGAGGTCCTTGGGGCCGATCTTTATCACTGCATCGGGTGTGTCGATCAACTGCACCACGGCCTTGCGCACCAGCTTGCCCAGTTGCTTTTCCAGCTGGCGCACCCCGGCTTCACGGGCATAGCCTTCGATAACCGTGCGCAATGCGCTGTCGCTGATACCCAGGCTGGCCTTGGCCACGCCGGCCTTGGCCAGTTGCTTGGGCCACAGGTGACGCTTGGCGATGGCGACCTTTTCCTCGGTGATGTAACCGGACAGGCGGATCACCTCCATGCGGTCGAGCAGCGGCCCGGGGATGGCATCGAGGGTGTTGGCGGTGCACACGAACAGCACCTTGGACAGGTCCAGGCGCAGGTCCAGGTAATGGTCGAGGAAGTCGACGTTCTGTTCCGGGTCCAGGGTTTCGAGCAGGGCCGAGGCGGGGTCGCCCTGGTAGCTCTGGCCCATCTTGTCGATCTCGTCGAGCATGATCACCGGGTTCATCACCTCGACGTCCTTGAGCGCCTGCACCAGCTTGCCCGGCTGGGCACCGATGTAGGTGCGCCGGTGGCCCTTGATCTCGGCCTCATCGCGCATGCCGCCGACGCTGAAGCGGTAGAACGGCCGCCCCAGGGACTCGGCGATGGACTTGCCGATGCTGGTCTTGCCCACGCCCGGCGGGCCCACCAGCAGCACGATCGAACCGCTGATCTCGCCCTTGTAGGCGCCCACGGCAAGGAACTCGATGATGCGATCCTTGATGTCATCCAGGCCGGCGTGGTGCTGGTCGAGCACCTTGCGTGCATGCCTGAGGTCGAGCTTGTCCTTGCCGTACACGCCCCAGGGCAGAGCGGTGGCCCATTCCAGGTAGTTGCGGGTGACGGCGTACTCGGGCGAGCCGGTCTCCAGGATCGACAGCTTGCCCATTTCTTCGTCGATGCGCTTTTGCGCCGCAGCGGGCAGGGTCTTGCCTGCCAGGCGCTGTTGGAACTGCTCCAGGTCGGCGCTGCGATCGTCCTTGGTCAGGCCCAGCTCCTGCTGGATGACCTTGAGCTGTTCCTTGAGGAAGAACTCGCGCTGGTGCTCGCCGATCTGGCGGTTCACCTCGGCAGAGATCTCGTTCTGCAGGCGTGCCACCTCGACTTCCTTGCGCAGCATCGGCAGCACCTTTTCCATGCGCTTGAGCATGGGCACGCAGTCGAGTACTTCCTGCAGCTGGTTGCCGGTGGCGGAGGTCAGGGCGGCGGCAAAGTCGGTGAGCGGCGAAGGGTCGTTGGGGCTGAAGCGGTTGAGGTAGTTCTTCAGCTCTTCGCTGTACAGCGGATTGAGCGGCAGCAGCTCCTTGATCGCGTTGATCAGGGCCATGCCGTAGGCCTTGACCTCGTCGGTCGGCTGGCTGGGCTGGTGCGGGTATTCGACTTCCACCAGGTAGGGCGGGCGGTGGTGCTTGAGCCAGGTGCGGATCCGCACACGGGTCAGGCCCTGGGCGACGAACTGCAGCTTGCCGTTCTCGCGGCTGGCGTGGTGCACCTTGACCAGGGTGCCGTACAGCGGCAGGGCCGAGGTATCGAAGTGGCGATGGTCTTCGGGCGGGGTGTCCATGAAGAACAGCGCCAGGTTGTGATGCGGGGTCTTGGCCACCAGGTCCAGGGTCTCGGCCCAGGGTTCTTCGTTGACGATCACCGGCAGTACCTGCGCGGGGAAGAACGGGCGGTTGTGGATCGGGATCACGTAGACCTTGTCCGGCAGTTGCTGGCCGGGGATGGCGAGGGTGCGACCGGTGTGGTCGGAGGCGTCGAGATGCTCGACTTCAGCGTCTTGGTCGGGATGTTCGGGGAGATCCTGCTGGTCGCTCATGGGGCACCTGCGTGAATGACTATGGTGCTTAGATGGGGCGGGAGGGGGGAGGTTTCAATGGGCGGACAGGTATGTGCAGTACCGGGCGGCCCCTTCAGCGACAAGGCCGGCGACGGGCTGCCCCGCCGGCCACGTTGAGCGGGCGCACCCGGCCCCAGGTTGTAAGCGCTCC